>NZ_JAVJNG010000004.1:196577-211464 GCF_038806185.1 Domibacillus sp. 8LH
CCCGTGCTTGTCGTGCCTGTTGATGTATCGCCTGTGCTTGTCGTGCCCGTTGATGTCTTGCCTGTGCTTGTCGTGCCTGTTGATGTATCGCCCGTGCTTGTCGTGCCTGTTGATGTATCGCCTGTGCTTGTCGTGCCCGTTGATGTCTTGCCTGTGCTTGTCGTGCCCGTTGATGTCTTACCTGTGCTTGTCGTACCCGTTGATGTCTTACCTGTGCTTGTCGTACCCGTTGATGTCTTACCTGTGCTTGTCGTGCCCGTTGATGTCTTACCTGTGCTTGTCGTGCCCGTTGATGTATCGCCTGTGCTTGTCGTGCCTGTTGATGTCTTACCGGTGCTTGTTGTGCCTGTTGATGTATCTCCTGTGCTTGTTGTGCCTGTTGTATCACCTGTGCCTGTATGTTTCTTTTTCTTCTTTTCAGACATTTACCATCTCTCCTTTATATTCATGTTCGGAATACATTCTATTCAAAAAGACGTTAAAATGAACAGAAAGGTTGCTTCTCCAGCAATTTTTTAAAAATTTCTTTTTTCAGCATATAACGGAGTGTTAAACGATAAAAATTGAACGTAGTATTCAGGATTGAAAATTAATAATAGTTTTAAGGAGAGCCAGTTCCGAATGGAAATCATAATTAGAAAGCCTTGTTATGCACAGGAAAAAGCCCTTATGTTAAAACATAAGGGTTGAGGGAAATTGATTACCGGTGTTGTTGCCTGTCTCCTAGTTCTTCTTTTTATCTTTGCTGGATAGCCACTTTTATGCTTACAGAAAAACACCTCCAAGTTGGTTTTTTAGATAATTACATACCCGTTTCTCAACTTAAAGGTGTTTTTATTTGTTTCACTTTATAGGGTCAGTTCCTCATTCAAGGTTTTACGCTTTTTATTTTCTTTACAATTTAAAAAGCCTATAAAAACTCATAATTAAATTTTATTTTTATCAGGATTTGTTAACCTTTCTATCCCATAAAGCACGCTTAAGGGTAACAAAGGGGTAACACTTTCTTGAATAAGGATTTATTTAGAAGCTTTCAACAGGTTCTTTGAACTTTTCGAAAGCCTCTTTTTTATCCAGCAGTTTATTCCCTACACTTTTTATTTAGGCATGTTCTCTTACCAAACAAACAAACCAACAAACATGGCACTCAAAAGTGAAACCGCAATCCCGCTCACTAAAAGCTTCCACACGTTTTTTCCGATGATCCGGGATTTTTCATCGCTCATGATTGAACTGATTGTTCCATAAATCATCCCGACCGTACTAAAGTTTGCAAAAGACGTTAAAAACGTTGTCGCTACTGCAACCGTATGAGGCTGCAAAGAATGGAGATTTTTTTGCAGATCCATCATGGCCACAAATTCGTTTGTAGCAAGCTTGATTCCCATAAGCTGAGCAACGTACATCGCATCATGGCCGGACAGGCCGAGAAGAAAAGCAAACGGACTGAAAATAACAGAGAAAATCTTTTGGACAGTCAGCCCTTCTATCAAAAATCCTAAGATGCCATTTAAGCAGGCCGTTAACGCAACATAGCCGATTACCATTGCCAAAATTACGATCACCATTCGCATCCCGACAAGCATACTATTCGAAATGGTCGAGAAGAAATCGGTTCGTTCTTTTTTCGAAGGAACATAAACAATGTCTTCCTCTTTGCTCACTTCTACCGGATTTAAAACGCTCGCAAGCAGTAAAGCATTCAAGCAGTTTAAAGGAATCGCCGCAAAAACATATTCTCCCGGAACCATGCTTAAATAAGCTCCGATAATCGACCCGCTGATACTGCTCATGCTCATAATGCCAAAGGTAAGCAGGCGATTCTCGTTCAGTACAGCAAGCTGCTGCCGGATCACAGCCAGAGCTTCCGTATTTCCGAGAAACATCATCTGTAGTGAAAAAAAGCTTTCAAGCTTAGGCAGCCCTGACACCTTGGAAATTACCCAGCCTACTTTATCAATAATCCATGTCAGGATACCGAAGTAGCCAAGAATGTCGAAAAAGGCCACGATAAAAATAATGGGCATTAACGCACTAAAGAAAAAATCAACTGTAGGATTTGCCATCACGGACGGAAAAGCAAAAGAAATCCCCTCGTTTGCACAGTCTATGAGAAAAGTAAAAAACGAAGCAATTTTATCAATGACCCATGCTCCGATTTTCGTTCCAAGCATAAACCAGGTAATGAGCAGTTCCACAATGATTAAAGTAACAATGGGACGCCACTTTACCTGTTTCTTGTTGGGAGAACAAAGAAATACCAGGCCAAAAACCACTAGAATCCCAACAATATTTAATAAAAAAAACACACTAACAACTCCCTATATAGGATTCCCCGTACAAGTAAGCCCTTCGTTTCACCCACAGCCACAGGCTGAAGCATGAAAAATAAGAGTTTCGGAAATCCCATTCAATACAGTGATCCACAAAGAACCCGTATGAAAGGAATAGTCTGCGTGTTTTCTCTTCGTTTGTTCATACTTCCCTGTAGTCCGGCATTTATGGCTGCCGGGTAGAAACTATCAGACCATTTCACTGATATTATACAAGGATCATTTTTTAGACCTGCTCATTTTATAACAAACGACAGAAAGCGACAATGTTTTCAGTAGAAGTTGCAATCATTTTACAACTATTAATACTTAGAACATTCAGTATAAAAAGAACGAATGAGAATTCTGATGGAGAATGGCCCTCTCACAAGATTTTCAAACGTTAAAGAATATATCATTAAAAATGTTGTTTAAAACAAATGAGTCATGTAAAGGACGGAGGTTATTTGTTATTCTAGTACATATGCAAATCAGGCAGTTTAGGAGTGGATAAAACCATGAACAAAAAAGACATCGCACATATTCGGAAACAATTCAAAGCAGATAATGATTTACTTAAAATCTCTGACATTTTTAATGTGTATATTATGAAGGAATCAAGCGACATTTATCACCATCAAAGCCAACCTTTTGAAATGCTTGACCAGGATCAGCAGGAGTTGTTTATGAATAACTTCAAAAAACTACTCGCCGGCCAATTGGATGAGAAGCTTTTTGAGTTAAAGTTTCAACGGGAAGCGGAACATAACAGCCAGCTTATTTTACATCAAGGATTACTAAGCGCTGATGTAGAAGGCTGGAAAGAGCAAATGCTTCAAATCGTCGGCAAAATGCTTGCACTTCGGCAATATGAGAAGGATATTGTCGTCACATTTATTCGCGGAGAGTATTTCAAGCCAATGAAACGCCGTAATCAAGAAGCTGAAGAAAGTGAACGGGATACCGTTTATTCACATCCGTTTATTTTATGCAGCATCAATAACACACAAGAGCCGAAAAAAGAACTGCTTTTTGACTATGTTGAAAAAGAGTTCAAATATCATTTTGTCCTTGATCCTATTATCAATCTTAATACCCCCCTTTCAGGCTTTCTGTTTCCCTGCTTCACTGATAATGCAGCAGATGTTAATCATATTCTTTATTCAGCAGGCAAGGTACATGAGCCCGATCACTCGTTCATTGAGGACGTATTAAACGGGGAAGAAACGATGACGGCAAAAGATGATAAAATCGTTTTTGAAGAAATCATTAAAGACGTAACCGGAGATCAGCTAAGCACATCTACACTCTCTAATGTGTACGAAGAGATTAACCGCATGATCGAGGAAAATGAAGAGGAAGAACCGCCAAAATTAGATTCCAAGGACGTAGAACGGGTTTTAAAGATGAGCGGCCTTGAAGACATCAATTCGGAAAAAATTGAATCAGCCTACCAAAAAATAATCGATGACGACAAGTATGAGATCAAAGCCAGCAGCATCCTGCCAAAATACACGTCAAAATCCATTAAAATCAGCACGAAAGCAGCGAACATTTCAATCAGTCCACAGGATTTGGGCTATGTGAAACAAATTCTTTTTAACGGTAAACGCTACCTCATGATCGAAGTCGAAGAAGATACCGTGATCGAAGGCTTTACGATGATTCCAGAAGCTCTGGGCGGCGACATAGATCAATAATAGATAAATGTGCAAGGTGCTCCAATGATGACGTTGGGTACCTGACAAGCATAGGACAGGTCTAGGATTTCTTAAGAGTAAGAAGTTTCAAACCCGCCCTTCTTTCTCATAATTTTATTGAACAAACCTGAATGAACATTTTAACTGATTTATCTTATTACAATTTGTTATATACAAACGGGTATACCCTGAATGAACATCAACTTTTCGAGTTATAATAAATATCTAATTATGGCTCTTACTTTAATGCTTTAGTCGGGGGTACTCTTTATATGGCTAACCAAAAAGATAATACAAATGACTACGAAGAAGCACCGTTTGCAGCTGGAATGAATTTCGATCTTAAAGAAATAGAACCTTTTTTAAAAAGGTTATCTTCTTCAATACTGGATTCAGGTTTTGGTCAAGACGAAATCAATACTATTCAAGCTGAAATTAACGCTATGAAAGAAGACAACGAAGAAAAAGAAATCGGAACCTTTAATGTTATTTATAGAGGGCAACAGACAAAAATACGGATTCAAGCTGAAATTCATATTGAGGATATTGAAAAAGAAGTTGTTCTATATATGTTTAGTATTCAAGAATTAGTTGATCTAATAGACGAGGAAATGCTGAAAACTGAAGACGAAAGAGATATATAAGCAAAAGCAGAAAGAAGCCGGGATGAAGGTTTTACCCTCCATCCCGGCTTCTTCTACTTGCGGTGCTGGTCAAGGTGAAAAGGAGCTTGAAAGGTGTTTTAAATGCGTTTAACACGCCCATTAAAAACAGCAGCCCAATTGCTGCCTGGCGCCATACTAACAATTAGTACTCGACTATGTCTGAATGACCTTCTTGTTCTCTATATAAATTTCAATACGGACTTCTACTTCAGGAAGACTGGGAAGTAATTTAATTTTTGACTATGAGTTTTTTTAAATAAAAAGAAAATAAAAAAGCGTCAAACCTTGATGTATAAAGGTTTGACGCTTTTTCGGGGGATGATATTACATCATGCCGCCCATTCCACCCATGCCGCCCATGTCTGGCATGCCCATGCCGCCGCCTTCTTCTGGCTTGTCTGCTACAACTGCTTCTGTTGTTAGGAACAGAGCTGCTACAGACGCTGCGTTTTGAAGAGCATAGCGTGTTACTTTTGTTGGGTCTACGATACCAGTTTCGATCATGTTTACCCACTCGCCTGTTGCTGCGTTGAAGCCAACGCCGACTTCTTCGCGCTTCAAGCGGTCTACGATAACAGAACCTTCAAGGCCTGCGTTGCGTGCGATTTGACGAAGCGGCTCTTCTAGTGCACGAAGAACGATTCTTACACCTGTTGCTACGTCGCCTTCGCCTTCTACTTCAGCTACTTTGTTGTATACGTTGACAAGAGCTGTACCACCACCGGATACGATACCTTCTTCAACTGCTGCGCGCGTTGCGTTCAACGCGTCTTCAATGCGAAGTTTGCGCTCTTTTAGTTCTGTTTCAGTCGCAGCACCAACTTTGATTACGGCTACGCCGCCCGCTAGTTTTGCAAGACGCTCCTGCAATTTTTCACGGTCGAATTCAGAAGTTGTTTCTTCTAATTGTGCACGGATTTGGCTTACGCGGCCGCCGATGTTTTGAGACTCGCCAGCGCCTTCAACGATTGTTGTGTTTTCTTTTGTAACGACTACTTTCGCTGCGCGGCCAAGTTGTGTAATGTTTGTTGTTTTCAAGTCAAGGCCAAGCTCTTCTGTGATCACTTCGCCGCCTGTCAGGATCGCAATATCTTCAAGCATAGCTTTACGGCGGTCACCGAAGCCTGGTGCTTTAACTGCTACTGCGTTGAATGTACCGCGAAGTTTGTTCACAACAAGTGTTGCAAGTGCTTCGCCTTCTACATCTTCAGAGATCAATAGAAGCGGCTTGCTTTGTTGAACCACCTGCTCAAGCACTGGAAGGATTTCCTGGATGCTTGTGATTTTTTTATCTGTGATTAAGATGTATGGATTGTCTAAAACAGCTTCCATTTTATCAGAATCTGTGATCATGTAAGGAGATGCGTAACCACGGTCAAACTGCATACCTTCTACTACATCAAGCTCTGTTGTGAAGCCTTTTGATTCTTCGATTGTGATAACGCCGTCGTTTCCAACGCGCTCCATCGCTTCTGCGATCAATTGGCCTACTTCTTCGTCAGCAGAAGAAATCGCTGCTACTTGTGCGATTGATTCTTTGCCTTCGATTTGTTTAGAGATGTTTTGAAGCTCTGTTACAGCTGCTGCTACCGCTTTGTCCATTCCTTTGCGGATGCCGACTGGGTTAGCGCCTGCTGTTACGTTTTTAAGACCTTCGCGGATCATCGCTTGCGCTAGAACCGTTGCAGTTGTTGTACCGTCACCGGCTACATCATTTGTTTTGCTTGCTACTTCTGCTACAAGCTTCGCACCCATGTTTTCAAACGCGTCTTCAAGCTCAATTTCTTTAGCGATCGTGACACCGTCGTTTGTAATAAGTGGAGAACCGAATTTTTTCTCCAATACAACGTTGCGTCCTTTCGGTCCAAGCGTTACTTTTACCGCATCTGCAAGCTTGTCTACACCAGCAAGCATTGCGCGGCGCGCGTCTTCACTGAATTTAATGTCTTTAGCCATGTTAAAAGTGCCTCCTTTAAATGATGGTTCTATTAGTCGTTCATTTTGAATGTTAAATTAAGCCGCTTTTTGCGGATTGTTAGCCAATTACAGCTAAAATGTCATTTTCGCGGAGCAATAAGTAGTCGTTTCCTTCAAACTTTACTTCTGTTCCTGCGTATTTTGAGAAGATAATGCGGTCGCCTTCAGCAACTTCAAGTGCTACACGCTCTCCGCTGTCAAGCACACGTCCTGTACCCACGGCCACAACTTTTCCTTCCTGTGGCTTTTCTTTTGCCGAATCTGGAAGTACAATTCCGCTGGCTGTTTTTTCTTCAGATTCTACTAGCTCAATTACTACGCGGTCACCTAGTGGTTTTAACAAGTGAAACCCTCCTCAAAAATGGTTGAATATATTTTTATTAGCACTCTACTCTAATGAGTGCTAACACAATTATTATAATAAAGGATGCCCTATCCTCTTTGCAAGCAGAAAGCGGAAAAATTTTCAGACTCCTTATTTGAAGCGGCTTTCGTTCAATAGTACAATAAAAAGAAGAACGCCGGACGTTGCGTTTTTTCTATCAGTAAAGGGGTTTTTTTGTGAAAAAAGAATACGGGTTCATTTTGATTACGTACATTGTCATGCAGCTTTCCGCTTTTGTCGGCCAGCCGCTCCTGTACGAGGCAGGACTCATTGCCGGAGTAGAGCCCGCCCGCCTGAAAGCGCTTGTCCCAGGTTACTGGACGGTAATCGCATTTGCGCTGGCAACGGCGATTGTGCTGCTTATTTTATGGCGTTCTACGTATCGAAACTCCATTGAACGTCAGGCACCTGTTCCTCCTGGCTCTGCAATGGTCTGGGCTATACTTGGCGTATTTATGGCGTTTGCTGCCCAGTATGCGGCCATTATGGTTGAAACGTTTCTTCTCGGTATCGAGCCGGGATCGCAAAACACACAAGATATTATTGAGCTTGTCCAGGGACTGCCGGTTGTTGTCCTGGCCGTAGCGGTATTTGGACCGATTTTAGAAGAAATTGTGTTTCGTAAAATCATTTTCGGCTCGCTTTACAACCGGATGCCGTTTTTTTTCGCGGCTTTAATCAGCTCGCTTATTTTCTCTGTCGCGCATATGGAGCTGGAGCACACAATATTATATGCGGCAATGGGTTTTACATTCGCTTTTCTTTATGTAAAAACAAAACGAATTATCGTACCGATTGTCGCGCACGTGTCGATGAATACATTTGTTGTGCTGATGCAGTATGTGTTTGCGGATGACCTTCAGGAAATGATTCGCAAAGCAGAGCAGATGGAGCAGCTGTCCCAATGGATCAAGTGGTGGTAAGGGGGAAATTGCGTGCAGTCTTATTTAACAAGAGGCATTTTTTTTAGTGTCCTTGGTGCTTTTTTTGTTCTTTTTGCCATTCAGGATGTAAATGCAAATGGGTTCGGTCCCTTTACATACCTGCTGATTCTGCTGGCTACTATGGATATTGGCACAGGCATCCGCCTTATCTTTACCCATATAAAACGGCAAAAAAGCCAAAAATAAAATCCGTCCAGGTTACTGGGCGGATTTTTCTTCGTTTTCTGCGGTGAGGGCTTCTGCCTGCTGCGCTTTTTTGTAGCCGATTCTTGAGATCCATACACTCACTTCATATAGTAAAAAAAGTGGTACGCTCACTATGGCAAACGACATAATATCAGGCGGAGTGATGAGCGCCGCGATAACCAGCAGGACAAAATAAGCGTAGCGCCGAATCTGCCCTAACAGCTGTGGAGTGACAATGCCAAGCCTTGTTAAAAACAAGGTAATGACCGGCAGCTGAAAAAGGAATCCAAACGGAATCGTTGTTTGAAATAAAAAGTGAAAATATTCATTGATGCCAATTACCTGTTCAATATTCAAATCGCCAGACAGCTTCATCATAAAATGAATAATGTAGGGAAACAACACAAAATAGGAAAACGAAAGACCGCCAAGAAACAGCAGTATCGACGCCGGAATATAGCTGAGCGTAACCCGGCGCTCCCGTTCATGAAGGCCCGGACTGACAAATGCCCAGAGCTGGTATAAAAGAACCGGCGAAGTTAACACAACTCCAATCACAAAAGCCATTTGAAAATAAACTTTCAGCGGATCGGTTACACGAAACGCATTCATCGTCAAGGCAGCCGCTTCATCTGCATGCTGTAGATACTGGATGATCGGCTTTGCCAAAAAAAGCCCGCCGATTGCCGCAATAAAAAAGAAAATAATCACAATGATGAGGCGCTTGCGCACTTCTTCTAAATGTTCATATATCGTCATATCCTGCTGGCTCATTTGTCTATCATCCTAACATTACTTGGACTCTTTTTTGTCCTCTGTCCGTTCTTCATCATCGGCCAGTCCTTTTGTTGAGTTTTTAAACTCACGAAGTGTATCCCCTGCTGCCCGTCCGAGCTCGGGGAGCTTTTTCGGTCCGAAAATCAAAAGTGCTGCTGCGCCAATTACAACCATACTTCCAATCCCTGGCATTGGCATCCGCCTCCTTTTTCCTAATCATAACTGATTTAAGAACGCAATACTATGATCATTTTTCGACAGATTCATCCGGATAGTTTTTCAGGAAATAAACGAGCGATTGCAGCTCAACCGCCAGGTCAATGTGATGCACCCGAATCTCAGGCGGCACATTTAGTCTTGCAGGTGTAAAGTTTAAAATCCCTTTAATATCTGCTTTTACCAGCCGGTCCGTAATGGACTGGGCCGCTGCCTGCGGAATCGTTAAAATCGCGACTGGCACTTCTAACTCAGATAATACCTTTTCTAATTCATCCATATGATGAATGGGCACGTCTCCAATTTTTTGATTGACCTTGCTCTCTTCAACGTCAAAAGCCACCAGGATCTTTGTATTGTTATTTTTTAAAAAGTTATAATTTAAAAACGCCGTTCCTAAATTTCCGACACCAATAAGCGCTACATTGGTCACTTCATCCTGATCAAGGGTTTTGCGGAAAAAAGACAGCAGATAGCTCACATTGTATCCATATCCTTTTTTGCCAAGTGCGCCAAAGTATGAAAAATCGCGGCGGATTGTAGCCGAGTCTACTTTCACCGCTTCACTCAGCTCTGCCGATGACACCCGCTGTTTTCCGGAAGAATGCAGGTTTTGAATAAATCGATAATATAAAGGCAGACGCTTTGCCGTCGCCTGAGGTATTTTCATCGAATCGTTGTTCATTTTTTTCCCTCCAAGGTGATACCGCTTCCATGTTTGTTTTCTTTTCTTAATACAATCATAAATCTTTGTAGCGTTTTTCACAAGAACCGCTTCTTTTTCATTGCCCAAGGCGCTGAGCTCAAGTAAAGTGGAAGGTGAGGTGAAAAACAATGATTCTTCTACAAGTACAGCAGCTTTCGAAATATTATGGAGCTGAACTGATTTTATCTAATATTAAGCTTGAAGTGCAGACAGGCGACCGCATTGCTCTTGTTGGACGTAACGGAGCTGGCAAATCGACTCTGCTGAAAATGATTGCCGGACAGCTTTCTTATGAAGAAGGCGCCATTATGAAGCCAAAAGACGTAACCATCGGCTATCTGGCACAAGATACCGGGCTTGAATCGGACTTATCTATTTGGGATGAAATGAACAGCGTATTTGACGGCCTGCGCGAAATGGAACAAAAGCTGCGGGCACTTGAAGCCAGCATGGCCGATCCTGATGTGTATGAAAATCCTGCCCGCTACAACCAGGTCATGACTGCTTACGATAGTCTGCAAAATGAATTTAAGGAAGCAGGCGGCTATCAATACGAGGCTGATCTCCGATCAGTCCTGCACGGATTTCGTTTTCACGATTATGACTATGATACCCGCATTTCCACGCTGAGCGGCGGACAAAAAACACGTCTCGCCCTTGCTAAGCTTCTTTTAACAAAGCCGGATATTTTAATTCTCGATGAACCGACCAACCACCTTGATATCGAGACGCTTTCCTGGCTTGAAAACTATCTGCAAAGCTATTCTGGTGCAATTTTAATTGTCTCGCATGACCGCTACTTCCTCGATAAAACCGTTAATCAGGTATATGAAGTATCCCGTCATAAAATCCGCCGTTTTACCGGTAACTACAGCAAATACTTAACCCAGAAAGCCGAGCAGTTTGAACGGGAAATGAAGCAATATGAAAAACAGCAGGAAGAAGCGGCAAAGCTGGAGGAGTTTATTCAGCGAAACATCGCACGTGCCTCTACTACAAAACGAGCGCAAAGCCGGCGCAAGCAGCTTGACCGCATGGAAATGATGGCTCGGCCGGACGGAGACGAAAAGCCGCCGGGCATGCTGTTTGATATCGATCGTCAGAGCGGCAGTGAAGTACTGCATGTAGACCATGTATCGATAGGCTACAATGGTGAAAAAATTGGCGCAGATCTGTCTTTTTCCGTTACACGCGGTGATAGCATCGTCCTTGTCGGACCAAATGGAGCCGGCAAGTCGACCCTGCTCAAATCCATTACCGGTGCTCTTCCGCTGATTGGCGGCGATATCCGTCATGGAGCTGGAGTGGAAATCGGCTACTACGATCAGGAGCAATCTCATTTGAACCGGGCTAAAACCGTGTTGTCTGAACTGTGGGATGACTATCCGGGCACACCGGAAAAAGAAATCCGTTCAATACTAGGCACGTTTCTGTTCTCAGGAGATGACGTCTTAAAACCAGTAGCTGCTCTTAGCGGAGGCGAAAAAGCGCGCCTTGCGCTGGCCAAGCTGACGATGCAAAGGGCCAATTTCTTAATTCTCGATGAGCCGACGAACCATTTGGACCTTGATAGTAAAGAAGTGCTTGAAAACGCCTTGATCGATTATCCGGGTACTCTTTTATTCGTGTCTCATGACCGGTATTTTATTAACCGGATTGCTACAAAAGTGATTGAGCTCGACAAAGAAGGCGTTACCGTCTATTTGGGTGACTACGATTATTATGTAGAGAAAAAAAATGAGCTTGAGGAGCTCGCTGCGCTTGAAGCAGACGAAAAAACAGTCACAAAAGCCAAGCCGGCACCAGCGGATTCTTATAAAACAGATAAAGAACAGCGTAAAAAAGAACGGCAGCGAGCGCGGCGGATTGAAGAAATCGAAACAGAAATTGCCGCTCAAGAAGAAAAAGTAACGGAAGCAGAAGAGTTGCTTTGTCTGC
This sequence comes from Domibacillus sp. 8LH, assembly GCF_038806185.1. NCBI lineage: Bacteria > Bacillati > Bacillota > Bacilli > Caryophanales > Bacillaceae > Domibacillus > Domibacillus sp. 8LH. Next base: position 208,384 of record NZ_JAVJNG010000004.1, read on the forward strand.
CTGAAGTATATGAAGATCACGAAAAATCGCTGGAACTGCAGCAGCAGCTTGATCGCGCAAACGAAGCGATTGAACAGCTTATGACAGAATGGGAAGAATTGCAATCTGAGTAAAGAAGAGGCTATCCACAGCCTCTTTTCTTTTTATCCACATAAAAACAGCGAATACTCTGTTTATTGCAAAGGTTTCCACAGATTTATACACATTACCCACAGGTTGTGGATGAATTTATCCCCTTTATGCACAAAAAAAGGCATTCCAGCTAGAATGCCTCTTTTTTAAAAAGCTTCAATATCTAAGCCGGGATGACCATTCATATCCATCCCATCTCGTTTTCCCTGCTCGAATAAAATCGTGCCTGCTGCTGCAATCATCGCCGCGTTATCTGTACATAAAGACAGTGGCGGAATCACAAGTTCAATATTTTTAAAATCAGCAAAAGCATTCTCTAAAGAAGCACGAAGTCCTTTATTGGCCGCAACGCCTCCAGACAATAGCACTTGTTTTACTCCATACTCTTTAGCAGCACGGATCGTTTTTTCAGTTAATACATCGACAACACTTGCTTGAAAGCTTGCCGCCAGGTTTTCCGGCACAATCTCTTCCCCGCGCTGCTCTGCATTATGAACCGTATTAATAACCGCTGATTTTAAACCGCTGAAGCTGAAATCGTAAGAACCCTCTTCAAGCCGGACACGCGGAAGCTTGTACGTATCTTCTCCTTGAGCCGCAAGCCGATCAATATGCGGACCCCCTGGATAAGGCAGGTTTAGTGTACGTGCTACTTTATCGTATGCTTCACCTGCTGCATCATCGCGTGTTTCACCAATGACCTCAAATGATCCATGTTCCTTCATATAAACAAGCTCCGTATGTCCGCCTGAGACGACGAGAGACAGGAGTGGAAACGCCATTTCCTTCACCAGGCGATTCGCGTAAATATGTCCCGCAATATGGTGGACACCAATAAGCGGCAGGTTGTGGGCAAAAGCGATTGCCTTTGCAGCATTTACGCCAATTAATAGGGCACCTACAAGCCCTGGACCTTTCGTCACAGCGATTGCATCCATATCTTTAAACGTCAGACCTGCCTGTTCAAGTGTTTCGTTCAGTACAGCGATAATTTGTTCTACATGATGGCGGGAAGCAATTTCAGGCACAACACCGCCAAACCGCTTGTGGCTTTCAATCTGAGAAGAAACAATATTCGCCACAATTTCTGTACCATTTTTTACAATGGCTGCCGCCGTTTCATCACAGCTCGTTTCAATTCCAAAAACATATGTGTTTTTTTCCATTATAAATTCACCCACATTACTAAAGCATCTTCCTGGTTGTCGGTATAATACTGCTTCCGGATTCCACCCGGCTGCAAACCGAATTGTTTATACAATGTCATTGCTGCTGTATTGCTGACGCGAACCTCAAGTGAAAGAACAGCTCCACCGTACTCCCTTGCTTTTTGGATCATAAAACCAAGCAGTTTTTTCCCATATCCTTTTCCACGGAATCGAGGCAAAATCGCGATATTGGTAATCTGCACTTGATCGTACACAACCCACATTCCGCAATAGCCGATAACAAGGCCCTCTTGTTCGACCGTATAATAATGAGCATAATCATTTAATGCAATTTCTCTTTCAAAGGCTTCTTTTGGCCAAGGAAGGGAAAAGCTTGCCTGCTCTACTTCGAGCACAGCCGGAATATCTTCTATTACCATTGGGCGGATTACTGCATCACTCACGGCCAGCCGCCTTCTTTTCATTTGCCTCAATCCACTTAGCCTCTGCTTCAGCAAGACGTGCATAATTTGGTACAACCTCTGTTGGGTTACTTTCCACTGCAGCCCCGAGCGCTAAAAGAGCAGCCGGGCGGGTATAAGGAACGGCTCTGCCGGCAAATACAGCCTGCTCACCCATTTGTTCAGCAATTACTTTCTCATAAATTTTACTTTCCTGCCCCACAAATAAAACCGGCTCCTTTTGAAGAAGCAGCTCTGTGCACCATTCCGCCACCGAAACATTCCGATCTTCCAAAACGGGCTGAACCGCGCCATTTGACAAGCGGTATAAGCCCGTGAAAATGCGTTCACGCCGCGCATCAAAAACCGGGCAGACAAGTCCATCTACCACGGGAGCTGAAGCAGACAGTGAAGCGAGACCAGAAACGGCAGCCAGTGGAATATTTAATGTCCAGGCCAGCGTTTTGGCGATCGTTACACCAATACGAACTCCTGTATACGAGCCCGGACCATTTGTTACAATAATCTTTTCCAAATCTTCCGGCTTTATGTCTGCTTCATTCATTAACGTTTGAATAGCCGGCATTACCCGGATAGAATGATTCTTTTTCACATTTGTTACCTGCTCCGCCAGAATGACGTCGCCATCTGCGAGACCGATCGACAGCGTATAAGTGGAGGTATCAATCGCTAATGTTTTCAAATGTATTCACCTTCTCCAGAATGCGGACATATCGATCCCCATTCACTGTTAATTGTACTTTTCGCTGCCCTTCTACACCAGTGTGGAAGAGATTGATTTGTATGTACTCTTCCGGAAGCTGGTCTGCGATTAAATGGGCCCATTCCACGACCGTAATGCCATTACCATAAAAGTATTCATCAAAACCCAGATCTTCTGATTCTTCCCCTAGCCGGTAAACATCCATATGGTAAAGAGGATAGGTGCCTTCATATTCTTTGATGATGGTAAATGTTGGACTGTTTATATTTTTCGTGACACCTAATGCTTTTGCCAAATGTTGTGTAAATGTTGTTTTTCCTGCTCCTAAGTCGCCTTCAAGCAACAAGACGTCGCCTGGACGAAGCGTATCAGCCAGCGCACTAGCAAATGCGCTCATTTCTTCCAAATTGTTTAACGTCCATGTATAAGAAGATGTCATGTGTCCGCCTTCTTTCCTCGAAAAAAAACCTTAGGATAATGATGATCCTAAGGTTTCTGATTGTATCTTTATTATATCGAATAATTGCGTATTCTAAAAGAAAATGGCGGTCCGGACGGGACTCGAACCCGCGACCTCCTGCGTGACAGGCAGGCATTCTAACCAACTGAACTACCG
>NZ_JAVJNG010000050.1:0-9561 GCF_038806185.1 Domibacillus sp. 8LH
TTTTCGACTGTGTAGTTCAGCTCACACAGTGCCGCATGCCCCGTTCCCGCATTGTTCCATTCGTTAGAGCTTTCCTCTCCTGCTTTTGAAAGCTTCTCAAATACTTTGATATTCCACTCCGGTACTAATTCTTTCAGAATTGTTCCCAAAGTTGCACTCATGATTCCAGCACCAATTAAGATAACGTCTGTTTTTTTCTGTCTGCTGCTCATTATACCCTTCCTTATCCCCTAAGATTTGTAGAAACGATGCAGGCGCTCCTGCTTAGACGCCACAGCAAGCCAGAGCACAGCCTAGTCATTCTTCTTTTCCAGATCCATTACAAGCAAAAATAGAATACCACTATTCAATTATCACACCAATTAGTATAACTTTATTAAGCGATAAATATAAAATAGTATAACATTATTATTTATGGATTAAAATATTTATTTACTATTATTATCCTGGCTTTAAGTTATTTAAAAGCTAATAAGAAGTGAGAGAGCCATCCACAATGCCTTAAAAACAAAAAAAACAAATCTTCAACCTATATTCTTGTAAAAGTTAAAGATTTGCCTTGTCGTTACCAGTGAACGGCTGCCCTCTAGTTTTCTCCGTTACTTATGGTTTAGTTCATCTCGATTGTCTATTAGTCAATCCGCGAAGTATTTACGCCTGAATTCAAAAAAATGGTTCCGCTGTACCAGCACGGGAAATTAAAAAAAACGTAAAGATTCCCCTTTACGCCTTTGCATATGCTTCCTTTCAGTTCCTGCCCTTTTTCCATTAATGTTCTTAATGCTGCAAGACGGCAGGAATCGGTATCCTTTGTCCAATTTAAATAAAGAACGATCAACCATTTTTAAACAGTTTGTTTTTGGAGGTTCATTTCTAGCTCGAACTGTTGCTTTTCATCGCTCGTTAATACCGGCTTAGTTCCACTAAGGGCAAGCTCCATTCGTTCAATCATAAGAGTTAGCCATCCAACTTCATTTTTTATCGCCACTTCAGATGCATCCCAGTTAATTAACCTTTGGGATCGGCGCGCTCTTTTTTCAGCATTTTCCCACTCTGACAGGATCGCAGCATTGTCCTCTTCCTGGTCCAGTCTGTTTTTTAACAAATAAATATAATGAGCAACAGATTTTATTTCTCTGTGCCTTCTTTCATAGGATCCATGAATATCTAAAACTTTTTTCAATTCATTTGCATGATGAGCTGCTGCTTTGACGTAATGCATATTTAAATGCAACATGTTTAGCCCCCTTGATCGTTCTAGATTTAAGTTTTTAATTTGGTGCACGATAAACTGCTTATGTAGTCAAATAGGTCATTTTTATTCACTGGCACAAAAATGAAAGCGCTTTAATTAATCATAATCCCTCTCGCTTGTTTCTTCAAGACTTGAAGTGGATTTTAATAAAATTTTTATAATCATGCGTGATTTTGTTCTTTTCCTAGTCCGTTATCAAGTTGATTCAGCGAAAAGAACTTATTTAACGTTTAAAATAAATCCATTAAACGAGACCACTAATGCTGCAAAATGCTTTTATCAATACTATTCCCTTTCAACAAAAAATGCCTCACAAAAAAGACCATCTCTAAAGAGATGATCTTTTCCGTTAAATCCCCTCTCCAATAAGAGTTTTAAAAGGTCTGAAAGGAATTCAGCAATATCACTTTATTTTCCCAAAAAGACCTCTTCTTTTTTGTTCGGGCTGGTCCGATAAAGCTTTAAACAGCAGGCTGCTTGTTCTTCGAACTTCGTATATGACGACATTAATATGATCCATATTACGCTTAAGTTCTTTTTTTAATTCTGCATTCTCTTTTTTGATAGCAGTGAATTCTTCCATTATAGCAGTCAATATTTCATTCGACGCGGCGTTGTTTTGTACTTCAATTTCAGCCGTTTCGCTTGGAAGCACAATAGGTGCAGCGCCCAGCATACCCGCTATATCGTTAATGGGTAATTTAGATGAGGCTCTCAATTCTTTCATTTGCGTTAAAGTTGCAACATCCTGCTCAACAAACACACGAGATCTCTTTGGTTTCGCGATTACGTATCCATGTTTCTCAAGTGCGATACTATAATTTCGCACAGTACTCTGGGAGATACCTAATATCGCAGCCACTTCAGTTGTCGTATAGGCTTTCACGATTTCTTTATCCATAACACGAACTCCCTGAACATTTTTATTATTAACCGTCGAAATAAACTGTATAATTGCGGTAATTAAATGACCGAAAAAACAAAAAGAGCCCCAGCGTGTTACAGGATGGGGCTAACCATCCATCGTAACCGTCTATCACGCCTCAACCGTGACAAACACCTGCTCAAGCCCTTTGTACAAACTATTTTATGGGAATAATTTTATCGTATTTTAGTAGCTTTTTCAAGAAGTTTAATTCTTCCTTTACGTCTAAAAGCGCTGCCTGTCCTGTACGCCGTTGTTCAAACGAGCAGAGTTCCAATAACAGCAGGCTTTTTAAAAAGATACAGAGGAATTGCTAGATTTCTGATTTCCAACAGGGTTGAACTAGCGACCTCTACCCTATCCAGGCAGATAATTACGAAAACGACCATCTAAGAGAGTGTGAATAGCCTGTAGAACCTGACAGCTTTTTTAGGAAAAGCTTCATAACCCATTTAAGAACTGGTTTTCTTCATAAGGCTTTCCCATTCATTTCTTGCATGGTTCCATGTGCCACTCGGAAGGCGGTCTCTATACAAATATTGCTCATAATGAGCAGTAAGATCGCTCATTGTGTTGCTGGAAAATAGAGTGTCGATTTCCTTCGCATAGCCGCTCAGCGTTTGGCCTTTTTTTCTCTTCAGTCCAGAGCGGTCCAGCTGGGCAAGAAGAACAAGATATGCTTGTGGGAAATGGTGATCCTCTTTCTTTTGTTTAAACATGAAAATGTAATAGAAAGGCAGCCATTTTCTCCGGTACCGGTAGCATAGCGCAGCAAGAATAAGCGCTGCTCCAGCCAGAAAAGCAATGGTTTTCCCATTTGTTTTCAAGAATGATTCTGTATTTACTTCCGACGCTTCTCCGGAGTCTTCATCAAGACCCTCTTCTGCCTGTGTCGGTTCTTCCGCTGCAGGCTGTTCTGGCGTTTCGGCCGGTGTTTCAGCCGGTGTTTCTTCATTTACGGGTGTTTGAGATGTTTCCTCTAATTCTGGAACCGCTGCATTCGTAAACCCCTGTGTCGGCTCAAAAGGCACCCAGCCGATACCAGGAAAGAATACCTCGACCCAGGAATGCGCATTTTCGCCTGTCACCTGATACAGCTGATTTCCGGATTCTGTCGTTTCCAGGTAAGTTCCTTCTGTGTAGCCCTTTACCCAGCGGGCAGGGATGTCAATCGTTCTTAGCATAACAGCCATCGAGGTTGAAAAATTGTCACAGTAGCCGCGTCTCGTATTAAATAAAAACTGGGCGACGTAATCTTCACCATCTGACGGAACAGGCACATCCACCTGCTCATACGTAAAGCCGCTGGAGCTGAAATAGGCTTCAATCGCTTTTGCTTTCTCAAACCACATTTTATGCTCCTCTGTAATATCCAGCGCCAGTTCTCTTATCTGTGGCGGTATATTTTCGGGAAGCTGTGTGTACCTGTTGGCAATGGCTTGAAAAGAAGAGCCGGCTTCCTCCAACGAACTGTTTTGAAGTTCTTCTGCCCGGAAAGAAGGGTGTTTATACTCAACGGAATACGATGCAGGCGCTTCTTGTTCATCCCCGTTGATTGCTGTGATTTTATCGGTCCCCTCATTCAGCTCGTATCGGTAGGAGGATGATGCTTCAATTCTCTCCAGGCCGTGGGGATATGGGATATAACCATAATCTTCTTCGGTATAGACAATGCTTATCCTTTCCTCTGAAGGAACTTCCTCTGTAAAAGAGAAAAAGGAAGGCGGTACACTTCGCCTAAAAGTAAGCAGCTGCTCGTCTGGACTGGATGAAATCCATCCTTTGCCGGTGTATTCATCTCTCGTATCGACCTTCCAGTAATGTTCTTCTTCTACTTCAGCTGTAAAGACCACTTCACTACTAGGCAGAAACGGACCGCCAAGCTCAGAATCATCGGAACGAAATCCACCTCCTCCTGTTTCGTCTGTCGACGTATTGCCTGAACCGCCCAGTGACTTCACGAAGGGAACGGGATTGGGCCAGACAGGATCCGCTTTTGGGGCAGCAAAGGCAATGGCTGTACTCCCGACAACGAAGACGGACACCGAAACCATCCATTTCAGCTTCATCATACTTTGCGCTTCAGAGTCCGTCAGCCGCCGGAAAGCCAATATTCCCAACAGGACAAAACCAATCAAAACGGACCGGATGATCGCTGTTTGTGCTGAATAGGGAGAAAACGTATCTAAAACTGTAATAAACACAATTGTAGCGAAAAAAAAGAACAGAATATTACTGCGGATCATCAGCCAATAGTGAATTAAATACACAGTAATCCACAAAAGAGAAAAGAACAGCAGCGTCCGGATTGAATCGGACAGCTCTGTCCACTGGCCTTTTAATATCAGCTCGGTATTCTGAATTACATCGCCTAAAAACAAATTTACCATCACGCTGAAGCTGCCATAATGAATAAATTGAATACAAAACAGTATATAGACCATTTTTAAAATAGCAGAGACTAAGCGGGGCACTCCTAAAAAAGCCAGCAGCAGTGATCCAGCAATAAAGCCAACAAAAAAGCCGATCGGGCTTGTACCGGTTAACTGTTCAACGGGACGCAGCCACTCCCATAGAAGCAAAAAGCTGAGAACGTGCAAAAGAAAAGAATCAATCGTCCACTTTGTACGCTGTTGATTCATGCCCTACTCACCTCCGAAAAGGCCTTCGCAAATTGACCTTTATGTACGATACAAACTTTAATCCCGCGTTCCTGCTGAACCAGCTTGTGTTCCGAAGCATTCTGGCTGCCGGCAGCCAAAAAGACGATTACGAACTGGCCCTGACTTACATAATAGCGGGCTCGTTCGATCACTTGTTCAGTCAGCTTCACGATCACAAGCAAAAGAGTACGGCTCTGCTGGATAAACGCTGTTTCATTTTCCAGGACTTTTGCAAAAGACACAGTCCCTGCCTCTTTAATGGTCGCCAGGTGATAAAAAAGCTGCTGCTCCTGTCCCTCGCCGCCGCGAATCGCAAAACTTCCGCCGTTATCGCTTGCTGTCAGCAGCCCGACTTGTACACCTGACCGGATGATGCCTTTAATAGCAGAAGCCGTAAACGAAACAACTGTTTCAAACTGCACCGAAGGCGTGCAATCCATGACAATCATGACATCGTGAGACCGGTACTGTTCGAACTCCTTCGTCATTAAGCTGTTACGTTTCGCCGTGGCTTTCCAATTGATCAAGGATAGTCGGTCACCCGGCTGATAGCTGCGAATGCCAACAGACATGGAAGTGTCCTGGTTTTGATACGCCCTTGCTGTCATCGCAGAGCCTTGACCAGCCGAACCAGAAATCGGCCGGTATTGAAGCTCTTCGAAAGAAGGATACACCACTATTTTATTTTCGATTGGAATTTGTTTTTCTTTTTCAATAAGACCGAATAAATCGCCTGTTTTTACACGAATTCCCGTGAAGTGGTGTTCTCCTCTCGGCATCTGGTTAATCTCATAGCCCAACGCCAGCTTTTTTTTAAAGCCAGGAACCAGGACTTTCTTTATCTGCTGTTCAGAGAGTAAGGAAGAGCTGCCGATCATTTCTTCTGCGATCATATAAAAAAGCGGGAATCGGTTTTTTCTTGAAAGTGTGATTTGAACGCGGACCCGCTCTTGGAAAAGAAACTCTTGTTTAGAAAATGTTCTTTCACCTTTAAGCGACAAAGGATAAAAAAACAACACGAAGGCATAAAAAGCGATGGGAAGAAAGCTGTAAAATAAGAACCAGCTGACAAATCCTCCTTGAAACATCGCATACGAAAAAGCAAGAACATTCAGCCCTATTAAAAATAGGAATCGGCGGAATTCTTTTGTTTTCGAGAATGCCCTGCTCATTCGGCCACGTGCCTTTGAACCGGCACTGAAACCAGGCCTAACAATTGCTCAATTACATTTTCGACATCGATCCCTTCAAAACGGGATTCTGGTTTTAAAATAATCCGGTGGGCAAAAACAAACGGAGCGAGATACTGTATATCATCAGGAAGCACATAGTCTCTGTTATGCATAAAAGCCAGCGCTTGTGAGGCTTTCATGAGGGCAATGGAACCACGGGGGCTGACGCCTAGGAAAACACTTTTGTGGGAACGAGTAGCCGCAGAAAGCTCAGCAATATACCTTCTGACAGATTCATCTACATAAACGCCTTTAATATCGAGCTGCAGCTGCCGGAGTTCCGGCAGGTTGACAACTGGCTGAAGATCTTCAATAGGCGGCACATGTTGAGCTCTCTTTAAAACATCCATTTCTTCCTCTAAAGTAGGATAGCCCATTTTCATTTTTAACAAAAAGCGGTCAAGCTGGGCTTCTGGCAGTGGATAAGTGCCTTCATATTCGATCGGATTTTGTGTAGCCATGACAAAAAACGGCTTTTCAAGCACGTGTGTTATACCATCTACTGTAATACTGTTTTCCTCCATGCTTTCGAGGAGCGCAGACTGGGTTTTAGGCGACGTCCGGTTAATTTCATCGGCGAGAATTATATTGCCCATAATCGGACCTGGGTAAAATTGAAAGTCCATATCGCGCGGGTTATAAATCGATACACCCATAATATCGGATGGAAGTAAATCCGGTGTAAACTGGATTCTTCGCAACTCTGCACTAATGGACTTCGCTAGTGCCCTGACCATCGTGGTTTTCCCGACACCGGGCACATCTTCAAGCAGCACATGGCCTTCGGCGAGAAGCGCCACCAGTGTTAGTTTAGCCACCTCCTGTTTGCCCGCTATCACTTGTTCAATATTTTGAAGAATTTTATCAATCTCAGGATGCAGCTGGTTCATCCGTTCCGTCCCTCCTAGCTTTATGACACAATCAACCCATCTGATAAAAATAGATTGATAAATGATCAGAAATTTCGATTTATTTCATCTGAATATAAGTGTAACGTATGTGCCTTGTATGGTGTCAAATTTTAACTATTGAATTAAGAAGAAAAACAAGTTTCTATGTTACAGGCTGTTATAAATAAACCATTAGCGAAATCAGGAGCTGCAGATTAGTTAGAGAAGTTCACTGAGATAGTAGAGAATACCCCTGCTGACACTGATTTAGCCTTAAAGTCAAGTCACATTACAGATGCAGCAGCTTATGCCATTAGTACTCTTGAAACTGTTGCGGTAAGCAAAATCTTGATTCGTCCTATGAAACAAATAATCTAATTAGGTAAGCGGTAGTAAATGCTACAAACAAAAAACCACCTGTCTTTCACAAATATATATGAAAGACAGGTGGTTTTCTGTTAATTAGTAACGAAACTCCCTATTTTATCGTTTTTATGGATATCTTCCGTTCCTGCTTCCAATGCAGTCTTATAATACATACATTTATGTTCAATGACTTCCATTGTTTTTCTTAGTTCTTCCATCTGTGCTTCTACACTAGCTTTTCGTTCCATAAACATGTTATACCTTTGCTGCAAGGTGGAATCCCCTTCAGAACACCAATCAATGAAACTTTTAATTTCCTTAATAGGCATCCCGGTGGCTTTTAAACATTCAATGATTTTTAAAGCACCGATATCGGATTCTTTAAACACTCTTGTTCCGCTCGGTGTCCGTTCTACAAAAGGCATAAGTCCCTCCTTGTCGTAGTAACGCAAGGTATACACCGTAAGATTCAATTCTTTTGCAGCCTCGCTGATAGAATATGTTTTCATCATTTATCTCCTCTTTTCAAATATCTAAAGTTCGAGTTAACTCTATATTTTGCAGAAATTTTATCACGGTATTTGCTGAGTGTCAAAATCAACTTATAGGGAAAGTAGAAATGGACTCTGTTTAACTGGGATAGGCTTACTAAAAAAAGAATGCAGCTAGCTATAGGGCTATATTGATAGATGATATGAAACCTTTATGGGCGGGAATCTTTTTAAAAAATATAAGCTATCCACTTGACCTAGAGTTAACTATAGGGATTAACATTGTTTTGCAAGAGAAAAAAGCAGGGACGGAAATGAATGAAAAGATTTTTAACCTGGTTTATTCATTTATACCTGATACAGGCGCATTCTCTTGAAAAATATATATTATAGGAGGATTTTTTATGGTAACTGCTAAAGCACGAGCTGTCGACGGCCCAGACAAACCGTTTCGAGCAGCCGAAATTAAACGACGCGATCTGGATTTGCATGATGTTTTGATTGAAATTAAATATGCAGGCATATGCCATTCTGATATCCATACTGCTCATGGCGAATGGGGTCCCGTGAACTATCCTCTCGTACCCGGGCACGAGATTGCGGGAATTGTCACGGATATAGGAGCCGAGGTCACAAAGTACAAGGTCGGTGACCGGGTAGGAGTCGGGTGTATGGTTGACTCCTGCGGCGAATGTGAGAACTGCCGAAAAGGAGAAGAACAATACTGCCTCAAAGGAAATGTTCCTACCTACGCTGGTGTTGACAAATACGGCGAGCCTACTCAAGGCGGCTATTCTACCCACATTGTCGTAACTGAGGACTTTGTAGTCAGAATTCCTGATAGCATAGAGCTTGACGTCGCAGCCCCATTACTTTGCGCAGGCATTACAACATATTCGCCACTAAACCACTGGGGAGCTGGTCCAGGCAAAAAAGTAGCGGTTGTTGGTATGGGCGGTCTTGGTCATATGGCCGTTAAAATTGCACATGCGATGGGTGCGGAAGTCACTGTTCTGTCACAAACATTAAGTAAAAAAGAAGATGGCTTACAATTTGGCGCTGAAAATTACTATGCCACAAGCGACCCAGAAACATTCGTGAAACTTGCCGGAACCTTTGACTTAATTATTAACACGGTAAGTGCAAAAATCGACATTAATGCTTACTTCTCACTGTTAACGCTGGATGGTACTCTAGTAAACGTTGGTGCGCCTGCAGAGCCATTGTCAGTGAATGTGTTCTCTCTCATCGGTCATCGCCGTTCATTTGCAGGTTCAATGATTGGAGGCATCCGTGAGACTCAGGAAATGTTGGAGTTCTGTGCAAAACATAACATTGTTCCTAAGATTGAAGTCATTTCAGCCGACCAAATTGATGAAGCCTACGAACGCGTATTAGCTTCAGATGTGAAATATCGATTCGTGATTGACATCAGCACAATGTGAGTGGCGTAAATGATAAGTTCTACTGATAATTTCGAGAGTATCCCACAATTTAAATACAAAAACACCGCCTGAATTTTATTCAAGCGGTGTTTATCTATATAAGAGGAGGTGTCTGTGCAGCACCCTGCCTTTTCCTTATAGGTTTTCCAAAAATCAAGTTCCTTCTCATGGAAGATGATTCCGAAATAAAAAGAACAGCTTTCGCTGTCCTTTCTGCGTTTGCCTGGCGGCGTCCTGCTCTCACAGGGGGAAACCCCCAACTACCATCGGCGCTGAAGAGCTTAACGGCCGTGT
>NZ_JAVJNG010000051.1:0-9187 GCF_038806185.1 Domibacillus sp. 8LH
TTTCTTCCATTGTAAATTTAGCCATAAAAACACCCCATAAATGTTAGTTTGGTGTCTAACATTTACGGGGCAGTTCAAATCCTCAGGCCAGCTTTTTTATTGTTTATCGCAAAATAATATTTTTCGTTGTTTTACGGGCAAGGCGGTCAATCCGCTCTTCCTCGAAATTTTAATTAAAGCGTTTACGGAAAGAATCAAACAAAAGAGTGTTGGAATGATACCGGTAAACATGCCCATAAAGGTCTCCGCCTTTTTGGAACATTCCAATAAAACCTTCTGCGACCTTAACTAGAAAGTCCATCTCTTTGCCCCCTTGTACTTTCTACTCTTTGTAAAACGCTCACATTACATCACTCATTCAAATTTGAATGAGTCAGAACGGCCAATAAAAAGGGTTAGTCTTTATCCTGTTCCGCAACGAGGTCTTTGGCTGTTTCCTCGTCTGTGATCAGCACGTCGATCAGTTTTCCTTTCAGGGCTGCTTGTATAGATTGTACTTTTTCTTTGCCGCTCGCTACTCCAATAACAAGAGGAATGTCTTTTAGCTTCTCAGCCTCAAAAGCAATAATTCGTTCATTCCAAGTACTTTGAGAAGTTGTTCCATTTTTGTTGATAAAGTTATAGCATATATCTCCTACAATATCCTGATCAGCAAAATGATTTTGATGCTCCTGTCCAAGATAAGACTGTACCATTGTGGAATGTTCAGGCGTTCCGCCAATGCCGACAACCGCAATATCAGACTGAGCAGCAAGATCAAATACACTTTTAATAGAAGACTGGCTTATAAATACCTTTTTGGCTTCTTTGGAATCCACCATAACCGGTGTATGAAGCAGCTTATATTCCGCATGCAGCTGTCCAGCCATCGTCGCTACAATATGATTGGCATGAATATCTACACGTTCATTCCCCATTCCGCCCACAAGCGGGACAAATCGAACAGAAGGATATGTTTGATTGGAAATCATTGCTTTTGCTGCTTCAAACAGTGTTGTTCCAGACGAAACACCAATTACCTGACCATCCTGCATAATGCGCAGCAAATACTTGGCTGCTGCTGCACCGAGCCGGCTTTTAGACGATTCCCCGCCAAAACTCGGAATACATACCACTTCCCGAATACCATAAGAACGTTCCACCTGCATTTCCAGCTGGCGAAACGGATGGATAACATCATCGTGAATGATAATTTCCACAATGCCCTGCTCTTTTGCCTTTGCTAAATATTTTGAAATCAATGAGCGGCTTACACCCATTTCTTTTGCAATTTCTGATTGTGTGGCTCCTTCTTCGTAATACATGTGTGCCATTTTTACTAGAGCCCGCCGGTCTTCAATAAACGTCATTGTTCCTACCCCTTTGACATGCTAATTAAGGAGGGAGCCATGTTTCCATGAGCGTACCCTCCCTGCCCATTATACAAGTTGTTCAACATGATCCGCTATGGCAGATTGTGTGTTACAAAGTAATAGGGCTCGAAAGAAGCTCTTTTTGCAGGCCGTCTTCCGGGAATAAATGATTTTGAAGCTCTCTTAGTTTCCAAACCGTCGTGCTTGGATCAAGTTCTACATCATCTGTCCCTGGACTAAAAAGATTTTAGTATAGCAATTTTTATTGATGAGTCTAAAAAAGTTCCTGGATGAAATAAATCGCTGCTCTCCCTTTCACTTTAAATCAGAGCTCATCGCGTAAATTGCCATTGCATCTTCTGAGCTGTTTTGTGTTAAAAGGTGAGGTTGCGTTAAAAATTAATATGCGATATATTGGTTTTATGGAAAAAAATATAATAAAACCTATTAAGCGTTTGTCCCTTAGAGATGAAGTGTACGAAACGTTAAAAAAGTCGATTGTCACATTAGAATTTCAGCCAGAAGAACGGCTGCATGACAAAAAATTAGCTGAGCAGTTTGGCATTAGCCGCACTCCTGTCAGGGAGGCGCTAAAACGCCTGGAAGATGAAGGGCTGGTAGAATCACTTCCCGGTTCTTCTACACGTGTGGCTCCACTAAATGTAGAGGAAGCGAAGCACGCTTTTACCGTGGTAGCTGTTTTACATGCCCTAGCCGCCCGGCTCGCGTGTCCTTTACTAAATAAAACAGGTATGGAGGCTTTGAAAACCAGCAATAAGACGCTGCAGCTTTCAATTGAAAAAGGAGATGTGATTGGCGCAATTGAAGCAGATACCGCTTTTCACAAGGTATTTTTGGATGCGGCCGGAAATCCTGAAATTGTCCTGGCCTTAGAACGCAGCGAGCCAAAAATTCACCGTTTAGAGATTTCACAATTCGCTACATTAAAAGCATTAAACTCGATCGATCAGCACAATCAGATTATATTAGCATGTGAAAATCAACAGTTTGAAAAAGCGGTTCATCTTGTAGAGGAAAACTGGCTAAGTCTTGGAACACTGCTTACGCAGCAAACAGAATCGAGGTGATAGTCATATGAAGCCTATTTTTCTTGGAATTTGTGCTGCTTTCTTTTTTGCTTTTACTTTTGTGCTTAATGCATCCATGGAGCTGTCCGGCGGCAGCTGGATATGGAGTGCATCGCTCCGTTACATTTTTATGGTACCCTTTCTTTTATGTATTGTGATGATAAGAAAAAATTTACGTCCGCTCTTGGTGGAAATGAAAAAGCAGCCCGGAACATGGCTTTTATGGAGCTTTATTGGGTTCGGCCTTTTTTATGCTCCGTTATGTTATGCCGCTGCTTATTCACCAGGCTGGCTGATCGCCGGAACGTGGCAAATTACCATTATTTCCGGCGCTTTACTTGCCCCTTTATTTTTTGAAACAGTGCATACAAAGGACGGTCCATTGCAGGTAAGGGGAGAAATTCCTTTTAAAGGCATGATCATGTCACTCATTATTTTGCTGGGAATTGTATTCATGCAAATGGAACATGCAAAGCAGTTTTCTGCCGAAAACGTATTGCTGGGCGTGGTTCCTGTTCTGATCGCCTCATTTGCCTATCCTTTAGGGAACCGGAAAATGATGGACGTATGTGAAGGACGACTGGATGCTTTTCAGAGGGTGTTAGGCATGACCCTGGCCAGTCTTCCATTCTGGCTTCTGCTTTCTTTGTACGGCTTTTATACCGTCGGCCTGCCAAGCAAGGAACAAAATTTCCAATCTTTATTAGTGGCCCTTTGTTCAGGTGTGATTGCAACAGTACTGTTTTTTAAAGCAACGGATATGGTAAGAGAAAATATGCAAAAGCTGGCTTCAGTTGAAGCCACACAATCGATGGAAGTGCTTTTTGCTTTAGCCGGGGAGCTTCTGTTTTTAGCAATCCCTGCTCCTTCTATGTTAGCTTGGTGTGGTATCCTTTTTGTAATTATGGGAATGATTTCACACAGCTACATTTCACATAGAAACGAAGAAAACCCTGTTAAACAGTCAACAACTGTTTAATAGGGTTTTTTCTTTTCTTCTGCAGGCAAAATTATCGTGTCAGCATGCTTAGTTACTTTCCTTTGAAAGTTCGTCTATTGGTTCTTTTGGTGACAAAACGTTTTCCACCTCTTCTACTACAATATCATCGTTTACCTGGAAGGAAGCAGTTCCTTTAATATTTTCAGAAGAAGCACCGACTTTTACCGTATATGTCCCTTTTTCTACAATCCAGGCAGACTTATCTTCGTCAAAAGAAGCAAGCGACTTGGCATCAAGCTCAAATATCATATTTTCTTTCTTACCTGGCTGAAGCTCTTTTGTTTTGCCGAATGCTTTCAATTCAAGTGCTGGTTTTTCCAGCTTTCCATCTGGTGCGGACACATAAACTTGAACCGCTTCTTTTCCTACTGTTTTGCCCGTGTTTTCTAATGTGGCAAAAACTTTTATTTTTTTGTTAAATTCTTTTTGGTTCACTCGAATGTTACTATAATCAAATGTTGTATACGACAGGCCATAGCCAAATTCGTAAGCAGGCTTTACATTAAACGTTGAATGGTAACGGTAGCCGACGTAAATCCCTTCTTCATAGACCACTTTTTCTGGATTTTCAGCCGGGTCACCCGGGAAGTTATCTGCTGAAGGTACATCACTATAAGCAACTGGGAATGTGGTTGCAAGCTTTCCTGACGGATTCACGGCTCCTGACAGCACATCTGCTACTGCACCCCCGGCTTCCTGGCCAGGCTGCCAGGCTAGAAGAATGCTGTCCACTTTATCTCTCCAGCTGGTCATTTCAACCGGTCCGCCAATATTTAGGACAACCGCCACTTTCTTGCCTTCCTTATGATAAGCTTCTGCTACTTCTGCAATCATCGCCTGCTCCTGATCTGTCAGAAGGTAATCCCCTTTCTCATTTTTTCGGTCTGCGCTCTCGCCAGAATTTCTTCCAACCACAATAACCCCGGTATCCGTTTCCTTTACCGTTGACTGAATTTCGTCTGCTGCCAGTGTCTTCTCTGGAATCGGCGGCGTCAGCTTTCCAAAGTCGCTTCCCCATGGACTGTCGACAATTTTATACTCATCTATACTTCTCAAGTTTGCTATATAAGTTTTATAGCTGTTCAGTAAATCTTGATTTAGATGAAAGCCCGCTTCCTCTAATCCATCCGCAATAGAGGCGGTGTAGGCTGCATTGACATCTCCGCTTCCGGTACCTCCTTTAATTGTTTCAATTTGTGTGTTTCCAAACAACCCTACTTTTTCTTTTGTACGAAGAGGTAACGTTCCATCTTCATTTTTCAGCAATACCATTCCTTGAGCTGCAGCTTGCCTTCCCACTTTAGCGTGTGCCTGTAAATCCGGCTGACTAGAGTACTCATACCCTTTAAAAGTAGGTGTTTCAATTACCACTTGCAGAATTCGTTTAATATTACGGTCAAGTACTGCTTCATCTAACAGTCCGTTCGTTACCGCACTGGCAATCGTCTCCGCTTGTCCCATACTTGGCATAATCAGGTCATTGCCCGCTTTCATCTGCTCAACTGGGTCCGTCCCGGCGAACCAGTCTGTCATGACAAACCCTTTAAATCCCCAGTCATTTCGAAGCACATTGGTAAGCAGCTCGTTATTTTGAGAAGCCGGCAGTCTATTTAGCTTGTTATAAGAGCTCATCACGGCCCACGGCTGCGCTTCTTTTACGGCCGTTTCAAACCCTTTTAGGTAAATCTCTCTTAGTGCTCTCTCTGAAACCACTGTATCAATCGTCATCCGGTTGGTTTCCTGGTTATTCGCTGCAAAGTGTTTGATCGTAGCCCCAACCCCGTTTGATTCGACTCCATTTACAAGAGCCGCTGTCATTTTGCCAGCCACCAGCGGGTCTTCGGAAAAGTATTCAAAGTTGCGGCCATTTAATAAGTTTCGATGAATATTGAGAGCAGGAGCAAGAAAAATATCAATCCCATACTCTTTTACTTCATTTCCCTGTGCTTGTCCCACTTTTTGCACGATCTCTGTATCCCACGTGGAAGCTAGAGATGTGGCAATCGGAAAAGCCGTCGCATAGTAGGTTTTCTCTTCACCTGCTCTTGTTGGACTGATTCTCAGCCCGGCCGGTCCATCGGCCATCAGCAAGCTTGGTATGCCGAGACGCGGAATGCCATACGTTTGTCCAACCGCACCGGCTACTCTTGCTTTTGGTGTGCCAAACATGCCAGGCATGCCGGTCCCTACTACAAGTTTTGCTTTTTCCTCCAGGGTCATAGCTTGAATAACAGAATCGATTGATTGTGCGTTGATTAATTGAGGTGTTTCAGTCTGGGAGTCAGCAGAGACAGCGGCCTGAAGGGATTCTGCTGTAGATGTTTGTGCATAAGCCATTCCTCCAGCGTTAGAAGTAACCAATAACACGCCGACTGCAGATAAAGCCGCAAACCGTTTCAGCTGTGATGTCTTTTTGATTTTTTTCAATTGTTTTCCCATTATGATACCTCCCATTTTTAAGTTTCCCTGCTTAAAAGTAGTTTTTTGCTTCACAAACTGCTGTTTTAAACACAGATACGCTAGACCTTTCTAAAAAACTGGCTAAATATAGGAATAAACATAACAGCCGTTGAACAAATCACCCTACTTCTTATGAGAGGTCAACCATATGTAAGCGTTAACAATATTGATTATAGGCCGTTTACGCGCCCTGTTTTTCTATAATTTTTTAAGATTATCTGTACTTTTTTATTTTTAAGAGCAGAAAGCAAAAAAGACAAAACCACCTCCAATCTAAGATTGGTAAGCAGTTTTGTCTGCGGTTTTACGTGTTTATTTACCAGCTTGTTTGTTGTTTTCCCTACTCTTTTATAAACTTGCTTGAGAGGAAAATGAAACAGGCGCTGCCTTTTCCCTATTTTTATCCATAAATATGATACGTATTACGGTTCTCTTTGGCTTTGTATAGTGCTCTGTCTGCATGACGCAGTAATACTTGTGTGCTTTCGCCATGATGCGGATAAAAAGCAATGCCATTGCTTGATGTAGCCCTGATCATGTGCCCCTGAAGGTGATAGGGCAGCCGGAGTTCCTGCTGAATTCTTTCTGCTACTTCCGTTACTTCCTTTAAGCTGTTGATATCGGAGAGCAAAATCGTAAATTCGTCTCCTCCCATGCGGGCTATCATGTCACTTTTGCGTGTTGCTTTCATCAGCCTTTGGACAAACTGTTTTAATAGTTCATCTCCTATTTCATGGCCATATGAATCATTAACCTCTTTAAATTTATCGATATCCATGTACATAACAGCAAAACTGCGGCAGGAATGCTTCGCTGTACCAATTTCCTTATCAATAAATTCAGTGAACATTCGTCTGTTGTATACACCCGTTAATGAGTCGAATGATGCATAATTTTGCAGTTCCTCTTCGTCCCGCTTCCTTTGTGTGATATCCCGGGCCGCTACAGTGTATTGTTGAACAAGCCCTTCTTTGCCACTGACCGGTGAAAAAATGGCTTCTACCCAGATCCAAGAGCCGCCTTTTGTACACTGGCGGAACTGTACCTGGCACATGCTGTTTTCCGCTATTGAACGTTCAAACTGCTTCCTTACCTGCTCGACATCTTCTTTATAAACAGTATTAAAAAATATTTTTCCTACTAACTCATCCGGCTTAAAACCAAGTACCTTCTCGTGGGAAGGAGAAGCATAGGTAATCTGGCCATTTGAATGAAGAACTTTAATAATATCATGTGAATGTTCAGCAATGATGCGGTACCGTTCTTCGCTTTCCATTAACTCTGCCTGTACCTGCTTTAGTTTCGTAATATCTTTGTATACCCCAATTACAGCCCATACTTCTCCTGCTTTATTTTTAAGAGGATTGTAAGTCGCCAGTACATCTAGTATACTGCCGTCTTTTTTTTGTCGTTCGGTTTCTAAACTAACAATCGTTTGTCCTCTTCGGAGCTGGCTGCGTATTTGCTGAAGCTCTTCTTTTAAATGAGGCGGCGTGAAGATAATGGCTGGCCTTTCCCCTTCTGTGTCTTCCTTTGTCCAGCCAAAAAGAGAAGTAAAAGCAGGATTGATATGCAGCAGCCGTCCTTGAAGTGTAAATAAGTCAATCGCGTCCGCCGTGTTGTTCCAAACGAGCTCAAGCTGTTCTTTTACATTACGCAGCTCTCTTTCAAGCTTCTTCGTCTCAGAAATATCACAAAAACTGATAGCTCCTGCTGTCACATTTCCTTTTTGATTTTTAATAGGCAGATAGGTAATGGCTACATCAAGCAGTCTTCCATCTTTATGCCGCCGCTGCGTTTCATAATGAGAAATAGTATGTCCTTGAAGCATTTGCTGAAAAAGAATCTCTGCTTCTTCTCCTTTATCCTCGGGAATAAAGCCGCACGTATGAAGAGCTGTTTCTGTTTTAAATGCTCCCTCTTCCCAACCGAACACTTTTTTGAAAGCAGGGTTTAATTCCAGAAGATCACCTTTCACCGTCCATAACGAAATTGGGTCCACCGAATGAGTAAAAAATGCTTCAAAAAAAGAATGGTCCATCTCAATTTGCGTTTTCTGGATGGATGATTTGCTGATCCCTTGAATAGTGAAGATGAGGTGAGTACAAAGATTTCTTTCATTAAAAAGAGGCGTCAAAACCATTTGTCTGGCCGTTCTATTTTGCGGCAGACAAACTAGCTCATTAAAGGTTATGCTGCTTCGAGAAGCTGCCGCTTCCCTGCAGTGCTTTAGGATTATGCCTTGCGAATCTTCCGGCCACATCTGGTGTAAAAGCATTCCACACACGTTTGCAGGCCAATTAAACCAGTCCATGGCTGCGTCATTGATGAAAGCAAAGCGATAAAACATCTCACCCTCAACAGAGAGGAGCATCACAGCATCCGGTATATGATTAAGAAGAGAAGAAGCGATTTCTGGATGCAGGGCATCTACAGGAACTGTTTTTTCATTCATGTTCATCATTACTCCTTTGAGAAATCTTGCTCTTAGAAGAAAAGAAGCTATGATGTCTAAGACGCATAAAGCTCCTTTTAATTTTTCACCTTTATGTACAACTTGTAAAATGAATAAATTCCCAATTTACTTAAATGAATTATATCTTATTCATAGGCTTTTTGCACTAAACCTTATAAAATATTTTCCAATTTAATCAACCTGCCCAGTTCGTATAAATTCCCAATAAGTTCCTCTGTAGAATAGAATGCTAGTTTCTGGCCAGCTAAATTTAAAGATAGAATCACCTGATTGCACGAAAGATATTCAACCCCCTCCTTTCTTTGCAGATCTACTAAAATCTTTTTATAGAATCTATTTTTATGCAAAGCAGTGTGCTTTTATGACTACCTCCTTATCTTTTAAACAGGAAAAAAGATCCACTACCAAAAAGCCGCTGATCCTGAATGGATCAGCGGCTTCATTTGTATATCATAGACAGTTAATTTTTACTTATTGCAGTTTAGATTAATTAGAGCTTCTAACACGGCCGCAGCTGCTCCTATTGAAATAGGTGCCCTGCCGGTACATCAGATCCTGCCCATTTCTTCAGTGTGAAAGGCATTTACTTTTCGTACTCCATCAATAAGGATGAGTCCATATAATTGAAACCGGCCTTACCGGGATTCATTCAATACCTACTTCATCCATGTTAACTATTTTTAATGAATAAGAATAGAGTCCTTTATCATCTTTGGCGAGAACACCCCCACTTTAAGCTTGCTAAGTGGGGGATGAATCGTTGCTCTTTCAGTCATTCTTTTTCCTTGAACGCTCTATTACTAAAATGGTA
>NZ_JAVJNG010000052.1:0-9112 GCF_038806185.1 Domibacillus sp. 8LH
GGCTCTTTTTTTATGGTTTAAATTAAACAAGCGAGAAACAGCTTATTTTAGGTTTTAAGGGTTTTATGGTGTATTTGTATTAAAAGGTTTTTAAAAGGCGATATAAGCAATAATAAAAGGGAATGACGCTTATTTGTTTTAGTCTGGGAGCGTAGTCCCGTAGCGGGTAGCGGTGAGCAAGCGGTAGCGCGGTAGTGAGTGAAAGCAAGATCAAGGTTAAAAGCAAAAAAAGCAATATACAAATGAGTTGATAGATCATATACTACAAACAATTACCGGCGAGCAGCCAACTTTTAAACTTACATAAAAACCACTTAAAAGCCTTATTCCACTTGGAGTAGGGCTTTTTTATATACAAAAAACACATTTAGGAGGTCATGGAAATGGTGAGAAAAACGAAAGAGTTAGGTTTGATTGAGCAGAAACAAGCAGAATTAGACAAGGTTATGGAACAGATCGCAGAAAATACTAGGGAATATCAGTCAATTTGGAGGGAAAGAAACGCTTCTGCAGAAATGGGCGATGTATTAGAGGCTCAACAACTGGAAGGCCGTTATTATTATTTGCGCGATACAGTAGGCAAACAGCTTGATCGCAAGCGTTTAGAAATTGATAGGGAAGTAGATGAGCTGAAAGCAGAAGCGAACCGACTAAAAAGCGATATGCCGAACCATACACGAACATTATCGCGCTTAGGAGGCGATCTTGACGCACTGAAACGTGAGTTTCAAGGTAAACTCGCCGACAAACAAACAGAAATTGAAAATACAGAGTACATGTTGAAACAGTCAGAAGAAAGAATTCACGATCTAGAGGGGGATGTGCAATGAATGAAACAGCATTGGCAGCCAAGCGTGAATATCAACGCCAATGGAGATCAAAGAACCGCGATAAAGCTAATGAATACAAGCGTCAATGGTGCAAGAAAAATCCGGACAAGGTAAAGCAGTACCAGGAACGACATTACATGAAAAAAGCTAAACAACAGGAGGAATTATAATGACAACGAACGAGACAATATCTCTTTTAGAAAGAGAGTTGAAACAAACAGAGGGAGATTTGGATAAATTTATTGAGGTTGCAGTACAGCGTGGAGAAGAATTGACGGATTATAAATTGTTTCTAAAAGAAATGAACCTGCAACTTGAATTTGCGCGGTTTAGAGCTGAACGCAAAGATATTGATGAAGTTGATAAAATCGCATATTTACTAGGCATTGAAAAAACAGTACCGAAGAAAAAGGCTAGCAAATCAGACATATTGAAACAGGTACAAAAATATTCGTGGGATGAATTAGCGGTTCCTGCTCGATCTGGTATGTTGACTGTTATTTGTCAGGCGTTTTTGGAAGAACAAGAGCTAGAAGGTGAATTTAATAAATTCTATGTTGAAAGAATTAAATCGCAGAGTGTTGAAATTTCAGTGCCGGTGAGAAAGATCGGCGTGTTCATTGATGTTGAAACTTTGGAAAATGAATTTCAACTAACGGAAAAAGAATTGAATAGAGCTATTTTAGCATCGCAACATGGCGCATTGGCTTATATGAGTTATCTCAAATTTCTAGAGGAAAAAGGCTTAGAGAAAGAGTTTACTAAGTTTCAAGTAGAAAAATTCACAGGACAACGAGGTGAAGCGTGATGAGTTGCCGGTCTAAAACAATTAACTTCGACGTCAAACAGATCGGTGATGATCGTATATTACGCTTTATAGGCTCGACAGAGCATGTAGATCGCGACGGTGACACAATTTCATCAGGCGGATGGGATTTGAAAAACTACAAGCAAAATCCTGTGTTTTTATGGGCTCATGATTATAGCATTCCGCCGATAGGACGAGCGTTGAAAGTTGCGGTACAGAACAGAAAATTGGTCTTTGATATTGAGTTTCCGGCAAAAGGCATTTATCCATTCGCTGATACAATTTACGAGTTATATAAAGGCGGCTTTCTAAATGCAACGTCGGTCGGTTTTGTTGGAAAAGAAGCAGTACCAACAGAGACAGGCTATCACTACACGAAGCAAGAACTTTTAGAGCTTTCAGCTGTACCTGTACCGAGCAACCCAACGGCATTACAGCAGGCGAAATCATTAGGTTATATCAACGAAGCGGCAGCCAAATTTATTAAGATAGGCGAATTGAAAATGAAATCAAAAGGAATCTCTATAAATGTGACACCTGAAGAAGTTGAAAAAATGGTCGGGGACGCATTTAAAAAGTCGTTATTCGGAGAAACACTTGATATAGATATGCCACCAGAGCAATTAAAAGTATGGATAACAGAACAAACAAAACAATCAATGGCCAGGGCAATAAGATCATGAAAAAGATAAAGGAAAAACTAAAACAGCTATTTAGAAAACACTTATATGAGTTACAAGTGAATTGATAAAGAAAAGGTATGTGCAGACATAAGTTGAAACTCGAAATATTGAAACTTCATAGATGGTTTGAGGGAGATATGAAAAGAGTGGGCTTGATTGCTCGCTCCATTTTTTGAAAACGATACCTCATGTTATGAAGTCTGGAGGTGGTGACATGAAAGAAAAGGTTATATGCGGGGCAAAAGCCAAAAGTACCGGCAAACCATGCCAAAGACGAGCGTTGAAAAATGGTCGTTGTTCGGTTCATGGAGGTAAAAGCACAGGTCCGAAGGACAAAGAAAAGCACCGAAACAGCTTGTTAGGCAATAAAAATGCAGTAAAGACAGGCGAATATGAAACAATTTCATATGATATGCTGTCTGATGAAGAAAAAGAGTTGTATGAGCAGGTGCCGGAGGATACCGTAAAGCAGGTGAAAGGTCGATATAATATACTTGAAATAAGAACTCGGCGAATGTTGAAACTTTGGGAAGATGAAATATTGAAAGATAAGACAAGCGTTGAAACTATATTAAAGATCGAGGACGCTTTGGCACGTCAAGACCCGAGAGCATTAGAGTTAATACGGGAAATGCGGGAACTGGCATCTGGTGAAAATAATGCTGACGGTTCGCTTGATAAATTGGTGATGATTATCCAACAACATCGGGAAAGCAGACTAAGCAAGAAATAGCTAAAATAGCGCCTCTCACGCCTTTTTAGATTATCGAATACAAATACATTCATGAGTTACTTAAAACGTCTTAGACGGCGAATATGAGCGTCATTTTTACAGAAGAACGAAGATATTTTCGTTCTTTTTTATTTTTTTCAAAGATCACTTAAAAAATTTCAACTTTTTGAAATACATCAAGTACCAAATTGAAATGGAGTGAATTAAGTTGAAAAATTTAATTATTAAGACGAAAGATGTTTCAATAACTATTGACGTGACAGGCTTACATCAAAATGGATACGACGAGGTGGAAGAAGAAATAGAAGTATTTGAGCGTGAAATAAAAAGTATTCTTTTGTATGCACTTGAACATGCTGAAAAAATACTTTACTTAGACCTAGAAAATTCGGAAGGTACTGACTTTCCTGATGCAGAACCGGGACTAATTCTTGAGCTGTATTGAAATGAGCCTAACAGGGCTCTTTTTTTATGTTTGAAAGTTCATCCACTGTTCACGTAGAATGAAATATATGTTACTTTATATTACTCGGGATGAACAAGGAGTGAACAAGGTATGACTATTGATGAAAAAGCGACTATTGGCAGTATTTTAGAAGCTATAAGGAACGGCATTCCTGCGGTTGATATTGCAAAGAATATAAAGAATATTAGTCAGAAACCGCTTCTCGCCGCTTTGAAGAATGCAGGGTATGAATACAGCAACAGGGCGCCAAAAGGCTGGAATTATGTAGGAGAAGGTCCTGAGCCGCTTGATAAAAGTATTTTCGAGTTTCGAGCCTATGATGATTCATCGTCTAAGAAAAGCAGTTCACAGGCTGATCATAAGCAGTTCACCCAAGATGAAATACATATTATTAGGGAAATGTTGAAGGATTGGCAGGAGAAGAAAGAAGAAAAAACACCGCAAGGTGTCGGGCAGCCGCTTCATGAACGAATTAAAGATTTACCAAATAACGGTAAAACAAGGAAGACTATTGTTATTGATAATAAGATCGGCGAGCTGTTAGATGAATTTTGCAAAGTTGAAAAGGTCAATAAATCAGACGTACTACATTTAGCACTGGCTGATTTTTTAAATAAATATCAGAAGTAGATAGTTGTATGTTTATTTCAAGCGTTCAATCACAGACTTTTCAAAGGGGGTAGAAAGATTATGGATTGGATATTAGGAATAATTAATGTAGTGGGGTTGTTTCTTCTAGGGCTTTTTATTAAAAAATACATGCCAACCTATATGGCTGAAAAGGGAAAAAATTTAGCCACTAAGCAAGATATAAGAGAGATCACGGAAAGAACAGAAGAGGTAAAAATCCTGTTTCAGAAGGAGATGCAGGTTTTCACAAATGATTTAACTTTTACAAACGACTATACCTTTAACCGATACAGTGTACTTTACGCTAAACTTTATGGGATTATTATACAGTCGGAATACGTTAGGTTTTTTCATAAGCAAAATGAAATTCAAGATTTGAGTTTTGAAGAATTTCCTTTTATCGAGATCAAGCGCACTCATGTTAAACAACAAATAGATCTTATTACAGGCTTAAAAATGTCAGAAGAAGTAAACCCGATAGAAGATGAAATGACTTCTTTCAACAAGAAAGAGCTATGTGACTACATAATTGAAAACAGCGAGTATGCTTCTCCTAAATTATTGAAGTTGGCAATAGCTTATAGATACGCCTGGACTAATTATGGAGGAAATAGAAAAATTGATGATGAAAAAATTTTGAAAGCCTTCAATGATGCAGAATTTGATCTAATAAAGAAAATCGTAAAAACGATAATCACCGAGTACAATGAGATGAGAAAAATAGTGAAACTTAGTTATAGTGAGCATGAATTGGATAAAGGTGAACTAGAACATATAGATTTTGAATAAGTAGAGTAAAGCGGGAAAGGGTTGAAAAATCACTGATCCCGCTTTTTTATATTCTTCCGAGGGTGGAGAGTTTATAAATGTAAGGTAGGTTAAAATGGCATTAAACCATTGATGTAATTGTGTTTATAATTGTTTTTAATAAAATCTTATACATAGCACTTTACGGAGAATACAGCAGGTCTTATAATTAATTTAACATTTATTGGAAGGTGATTTTAAAAATGGAAAAAGTTCTTGGCTATGTTCGTGTATCAACTGAAACACAAGCGGAAAAAGGTTATGGAAAAGACGTTCAAGAGAATGCTATCAAGGAGTACTGCAAACAAAACGGTTTGGAATTGGTAGAAGTTTTTAGAGATTTAGGAGTAAGTGGAACCTTAATTGAGCGTGACGGACTAACAGAGGTACTGGCAGCCGTTTCAGAAGGAGAAGTAAAAACGGTTGTAGTAATGAATACAAGTCGTTTATGGCGTGAGGATAATGCAAAGGTAATGATTAAGCGTCAATTGATGAAAGCCAACGCAGAAGTGAAAAGTGTAGAACAGCGCACCTATTCCATTTATGACAAAGACCCTAATGACTTTTTGATTAATGGAATGATGGAACTGCTAGACCAATACGACCGTCTAAGCATTAATATGAAGCTGGCAAAAGGTAGAAGGCAAAAAGCAAAAGGCGGCGTGAAGGCTTGCGGTAATGCTCCAATAGGTTACAAGTGGAAACATGAAGGCGTTGATAAACCCATTATAATTATCGACGAAGAAAAATCGCCTATCGTTAAAGAGATTTTCAAAAGCTACTTAGAGCATAAGTCGCTTTTAAAGGTTCAACGTCACTTGAAAGAAAAAGGCTATAAATCACAGCAGGGCAAAGACTTTTCAACTATGGCAATACGCAATATTTTGACCAACCGTTTTTACTTAGGAGAACTAAAACATTCAGATTTGAACGTTTCCGGACAGCATGAACCTTTAATAAACCGCATTACTTTCGGTAAAGTAGGGGCTCAATTACAAAAGAATAAACGAAAGGAGGTCTAATAGCGTATGAATAATATTAAATTTCCGCAGTTATTTGATGATTTCATTACCGCACCGAGCTTCCAGCGGGAAGGCATTAAAGAGTTTTTTAGAGGGCAGAGTGCTAAAAAGGGCGTATACACTATTTTCAACCAACAATTTGAACCGATGTATGTAGGATCCTCGATTGATCTTGGTAGACGCTTACCGGCTCATTTAAGGAAAGGACAACGGAAATTAGAAGGCCATTTCGATGAAGTCCTATTTATTGGTATCAAGTATGTTGAAGGTGATGTTTTATCTAAAGAAAAATGGTTTATCAGAGAACTGAACCCGAAGTTTAATAAATATAGATATACAAGTATGAGTTATTGAGCGCGACTTTAAACGGTTTGCGCTCTTTTTAATGGTTTGTATAGGCTTGGCGCTTTAAAATGCGAATTTGGCACGTTCTCGCACGGAATACAGCGTGTTATAACGAAATGAAGTCATAAAAAAAGGACGGCAGCCGATTTCCGTCCTTTTTCCATTATTTAATTGGCTGTGATTCGTTCAAATTATCAAGGAGACAATCCTACGGCAAGATATAAAAAGAATGGTGAGTGAATTAAGTATAAGACCTGAGCCTAATCGTTGTAGACAGTTATTTTTTCAGATGGTAGTTTTTGTCGAAATAATTGCAAGCTTCTCTTTTAGTCTGCCAAATAAGTATGTATAATTAAGATTATCAAAAATAAATAGCAAAAAGAGTTACCTTCCTCTAGTTTGGCGACCTGAGAAGATAACTCTTTCGAGTACAACAGAACAAGGACAAGCCCTGTCTATTTAATATTAATTATATTAGTAGTATAGCACGCTAATGACAGGTTTTAAACCTTTTTGCGAAAATATTATGGTGTAATATGTCCAAAATATTTTAACTTGTTTTGTTGTCCTTCTGCTACCAGGAGGGCTTTTTTATGTTGTGTAAAGTATGCAACAAGGAATTCAAACGGCTAACAGCTTCACATACTAAAACGCATGGTCTAACCTATGAGGAATATTTAAAACAGTATGAGGTTGAAGTGTACAAGACGAGACAAGAACAGAAAGAAATTATTGGTTTTTTTGATGAATTCTATATAACAGTTCGCCATAAGTTTTTAGAGTATATTCCATCTCGCAGAGGGTTGCCATATACAACTAACACAATTTCAAATTTTGAAGAAAAGCAACGAGCTGAAAATACCAAAAAGTTACGTACTCATTATCTCGCTGATGATGACTTGAAAAGTCATTTGAATTATAAAAAAACCATTGGTGTATTTTTCGAGGAAAAGCACACGAAGTTTATAGGTTTAGATATAGATATACCTGACGAAAAGTTGTTAAACAAATTGACTATGCTTCTGCAATCATGGGGGTTTGACGAAAAAAATCTACTGGCAAGCAAATCCGGCAGTAAAGGATTTCACGTTGATATATTCTTAGACTCGCTTGTGAAGAGAGATCTGGTTGATGTATTTTACCAAATTGTACTCAACATGTTGGACGCTGACGATAAAGAAATTGAACTTCGGGGCGGAACAAGCGAACTGGGGTACAAGCTGCCACTCGGTATACACTTCAAAAAAGGCGAATTTTGCCCTATATGCGATTTTAAAGGCGAACCCATAGAAAACTATATGGATGTTATTAGAACACGTAAAAAGGCAAGCGCAGACCTTATACAAGCAGTTTTAGATCGGGAAGGTATTTATTCAGGCATAGAAGATGAATTTGCAACTGAAGATGATGAAATTTTTAAAAGTGAAGCAGATGAAATTATTGGTACTGTTTCAGCAGTATCAACTTACGATCCAGCTACACTTCATGAAAAAATTGAAAGCATTAAACGGCTACTAGAAAACGGAGTACACGAAAAAGGAAAGCGTAATAATGCGATCTATAATGTCTCGCTGTTTTTGAAACATGAAGGATACTGTTTGGCAGACGCTAAACAAACTATAAAAGATTGGATAAGCGAGAAATGGAATCCGAGCATAGTAGACAAGGATATTTTACACCAGGCTTCATCTGTACCGGAATCGGTATTTAAGAATAACAGTCCAATTCTAGCCGGTACGAAAGAAGTTGTTATAACGGAAAACGACATACGAGAAATTCTATCGGTAGAGACAAATAACAGGCTACAAATGAAGGCTTTACAACGAGTTTATTACGCTCTAACGCTCCATGCCAAGGCTTATAGCGATCAAGACGGTGTATTTTACATGACATATGAGCAAATGTCTCAAGCTGGCCTCGGTGACAATCGACAACGAGTTAAAAAACAAATTGATAAGTTGGTAGAGATGGGAAAAGTAGAGATCATTAGACGCAATGCGCCGAAGAATTATTTCAAAAGATTACCTAATCAATATAAACTACCTGCATTTGTACCGCGAGACATTCAAACAGTGAAGATCTTTAAAATATGCGAACTGTCTGAACGGTGTAGCAACTGTCTAGAACGTGCATATTGTCATTTGCTACCTGCTAGGGAACGCTCGAAATATTTGAAAGGTAAAGAATACAAAGAAACGCCGAAATGCCCTTACAACCCGTAAGGGTTTTATAGTTGAAACTTTGATCACTTTAGTTATGTTACGGGTTTATATTATGTTTGTGTTTTTTAAAGTTTTTGTAACGGCTTGAGCCTTAGAGCGACAAGGCTTCAAGGCACTTTTTGGGTGCAAACCCGTAACATAATTAAATACTTTTTCTTATCCTACACATAAACGAGCATACAATAAGCCATACAAAAGCAATAAACAAGACTTTATTACACGATTGAACAGCTAAACTATAGGTCGCTTTAATCTTACACAGGTCTTATACTGCAAACAATTAAACAAGCAGTATAAGGGAGGTGTAAGATATGAGCTATGTGGCAGAGTTAGAAGAAAAGTTGAAAGAAGAATTAAGAGAAGCCGGATTCAGCGTAGGTGGGGAAATGGGTGCTCATCATATTTATTTGAAAGTGTTCTTGAGTGAACTAGATACATTGAATACACGATTAGAAGCATTAGAAGAAAAGGAGCCGGTGTAACATGCCAGGCTCTTTTTTTATGGTTTAAATTAAACAAGCGAGAAACAGCTTATTTTAGGTTTTAAGGGTTTTATGGTGTATTTG
>NZ_JAVJNG010000053.1:0-8660 GCF_038806185.1 Domibacillus sp. 8LH
ACGGCAACGGATGCCATCATTGTAACGGAACTGGATATTATAAAAATGATAGAAAATAATTGTGAAAGAGAAGGAGCATTGGTTTGTGCCAGGGCTTTTTTATTTAATTTCAGTTACGGACAAAATCTTAACCGCAATTTCATGCCAGCAGCAAAATCAATTTTTCTCATTTGTCCATTCAGAATTATCTGGATCAAGGGGAGAATGACAACAATGTCATTTATTTTTAAACCTTAAAAATGTATAACCCCGTCCTAAAATTAGAACAGGGTTAAAATAAAGTTGTTGTTTAATTGTTGATAAAAACACTTCACTGAGCAACTATTTCGACATAAAGTTAATTCTGCACTATCTGAATAAGGTTGCCGCATGTATCGTCGAAGACAGCTATTGTGACTTCGCCCATTTTTGTCGGCTCTATAGTAAACTTCACGCCGTTTTCCAATAATCGTTCGTACTCTTTACGAATATCTGCAACGCCAAACATTGTTGCTGGGATACCTTCGGAAAATATCTTCTTTTGATACTCTTGCGCAGCCGGATGGACATTCGGTTCAAGCAAAAGCTCGGTACCGTCTTGATCACCGGGAGAAACAAGCGTTATCCACCTAAATTCTCCGGTGGGAACGTCGTGCTTTTTTACAAAGCCCAGCGTTTCTGTATAAAACTCAAGTGCCTTGTCTTGATCTTGTACGAATATACTGGTAACAATGATTTTCATACTGTTTTTGCCTCCTTTGATAGTTGCTAATTATGATGATGCCTTGCTAACAATCTGGCTGCAAGCAAAACATCCCAACAGTCGTCAGAAGTTCCATTTTAAATTATTTGATGGAGTGTTACCTGCGATCTAAAAAGGAGTTCGAATGAACGCAAAGTGAGGTAATATCTTAAAGTTTGATTAATATATTTTCTTATCAAATGTACTTGTGCGAGCCATCACAGTTAGGCTGCTTTTTCACAATGCAGCTGCTCCGTCTCACCATCTTCATTTGTAAACTGTCTAACAAAGTCATAATAAAACTGTTTTTCTCCTGTGAAATTATAAACACCACATTGAAACAGCAGTGCTGCTTCCTCTTCTCCATCTACTTTTTCTTTTCCAACAGCTTTAAATCCTTCCCACACCTGTACAATACCTGTAGAGGTTTCACCAATTTTGTTTTTTAGATATTGCTCTGTTTCTTCTATTTTCATTATTAATTCACTCCATGTTTTATTGAAATTTATCGCATTACCGCCAGAAGACTCCTTCGAATTGCTCCGCAATTATATGAGTAAAAACTGTAATATGTATGGATAAATGAATGAAGTCAAAGCGGTAGTAGAGACACCGCTAATATCTGGATCTGAAGATTTTGCTTACTATTTGGGGAAGATCCCTGGTAGTATGTTTTATTGGAGCAAAGCCGGCGGAGGTCCAGTTTATCCTTATCATCCTAAATTCACCATTAACGAAGATAGCTTGATTATGGCAGCAAAAGCAATGGTAGCTGTTGTTACGGAACATTTCGAGCAAGAATAAAGTAAACAAATGGACGTTCTTAATGCTTCGAGCGTGGGAGCCGTCTTTTTTAAAGGAGTGATCATATGTCTTTTACAAGCCTAAAAGAATTAATTGAACAAGCAGATCAGGAAAAAACAACAATTTCGGAATTGATGATCAATACTGAGGTGGAACAGAAAGGTTATTCTAGAGAAACGATCATCGCAAAAATGTCGGAACAATTTACGGTAATGGAAGAGGCTGTCCGGAGAGGAACAATGAGTCCTGTTATGTCCCGAACTGGTTTGACGGGTGGAGATGGAAACCGTCTTTATCAGTATGCAAAAAACGGGAACTCATTTGTCAATCCTATAACATTAAATGCTGCCGCAAATGCGCTGGCGGTATCAGAAGTAAATGCGGCAATGGGGCGGATTGTAGCGACGCCAACAGCCGGTTCAGCGGGAATCTTGCCAGCCGTACTTGTTCACGCCCTTGACAGCGGAAACTTCACCCGTGAGCAGATTATACAGTCGATATTTACTGCTTCTGCTCTCGGTTTAGTCATTGCCAATAAAGCTTCGATATCAGGGGCTGCCGGCGGATGCCAGGCTGAAGTCGGATCAGCAACAGGAATGGCAGCTGGAACATTAGTTGAGCTTGCTGGCGGAACACCGGCACAGGTAGGAAATGCCGTCGGAATTGCTTTGAAAAATTCACTCGGATTGGTTTGTGATCCAGTTGCTGGTCTGGTGGAAATACCTTGCATCATTCGCAACGGTTTACATGCCATTACCGCACAAGCTGCAGCAGATATGGCTCTAGCTGGGGTAACAAGCATCATTCTTCCAGATGAAGTGATCCATGTTATGCATGAAGTTGGGCAGCAAATGCCCGAATCATTGAGAGAAACCGGGATAGGGGGTCTTGCTGGAACTCCGACAGGGCAAAAATTAAAAGAACAGATTCTCGGTGAAAAAACGAGTAGTGGCGGGCCAGCGAAATACGAAAGTGCATATGAAATCATCGGTCCTGTAATGGTTGGCCCTTCAAGTTCGCATACAGCCGGAGCTGTCCGAATCGGGAACATTGCCCGCCAGCTATTAAATGAGAATCCTTTATATGTGAATTTTTCGCTAATGGGCTCCTTTGCCAAAACCTATCAGGGCCATGGGACAGACCTAGCTCTATTAGCAGGTGTTCTTGGGTTAACCACAATGGATGATGGCATTCCAAACGCTAAAGAACTCGCTAATGAAAAAGGACTACAATATGAATTCACAAACCGGGTGCTTGGAAGTTATCATCCAAATACCGTTCTCGTTGAACTGACAGGCCCCTCTCGTACTGTAAAGGTACTGGCCAGTTCTTTAGGCGGTGGTAAGGTGGAGGTTCAGGAATTTAATGATTATCCATTAAAGTTTTCAGGAGAACGGCCAACACTTGTCATCCGCCATACCGATAAAAAAGGAGTTATTGCCGACTTATCCGGAATTCTTTATCAAAATGGATATAACATCGCCCGTATGGCTAATGAACGTTCGAAAATTAATGGTGAGGCCATAACGATTTGTGAAATCGATAACCAAATAGAAGAAACTTTTCTATCTGTACTAAAAAAAGAAATTCCGATTATTAACGAGATTGGCCTGGTTCAAACTAAGTAGTTGACTAGCAAGTGTTCAATACGAACGAAAATGAGTCAAAGAAAACTGCGAAAAGAATACGGCATACCATTGAACATGCAGGCTGAAACAGCTATGGTATAACGATCAGCATTGGCATGACGCTCTTTATCCCTAATGAATAGATCGCGCAACCGTGCGCTGTATCTCTCTAAAAACCAAGGAAGAAACCGTGTGACACTTTTGTGAAGCAGATGAAAATGCAAAAAAGCAGCCAGGCGAGGGAAGCTTGACTGTAGAACAATACGTTTGTAGGAGTTGGGCTTAGAATTAACAACACCCCTATAACCCTAAATATGAAATTTTATACAAAAAATAAAACAGCCAGGCGGGAACCTGACTGCAGAGGAAGTCAATAAGCCTGAAAGCGGACATGGTAAGCAGATTATTAGCTGGCAGAGGAACAAGCCTTGTCATACTAAATTGAAGACGGATATACGATTTTGATAAAAAGGCGGATAATTTCAGTTTATCTAAACTTCTTCAGATATGGCACAAATATAATTATTTAAAATACAAACAACTTGAAGTGGATTGTATCAATAAAAAAATTCAAAGAGAATTTGAGAAAAAGAAATTATATCATTACGAAAAGTATAGGGAGAATTTTAACTATTACTTAAAGAACTGTTGAGTAAGCAAAACTGAATAAATCAAGCTAGAGCATCCTATCTAGGTGCTCTTTTTTGTAGCCAAAAACCATGTTGCCTTTGAACGGCATTTTTAATATAAAAAGGAATGAGTAACTGAAAGAGGTTGGAGGATTCAGGAAGGAAAGCCAAAAGGTACTACTATATTGTTATTCTTCATTTAAGTTATATAATGAAGTCATCAAGATAGACGAAGGTGGGAGACTTTTTGACATTACTTTTTGGCTTTTCTGAATACCTTAGAAAAAATACAAATTCTCTAGCTCGTGAAATTGTTGAGGCTGTTCTTCGTAAAATGAATTTAGAAATTCCTGAATGGGAGAAAGAACAAGCTGTCATTATGTATGTTGAACTTTTGGGATTTTTAAGCGAATTAGTGCTGGATGAAAGGAAAGATACAGCTCCGGAAGCTCTTATAAAATGGAGTAAGCAAAATGCAGCTATGCAGGTATCATCAGGAGGAACAATTTCGGAAATTGCCGTTCGGTATCCTCCAACCCGGCAGGTTTTCCTTGAGCTGTTTACAAAAATTAGCTCACAGCTTGGTTTATCTCTAAACGAAAATGTTTTTATCATAAAACAGATCAACACCTTATTAGATATCAGCTTAAACGAAACCATTTTCGCATTTGAACGCCTTTCCGATCAGCTGCAAGAGGAAAACCAAAAAGAACTGGCAAGACTATCAGCACCTATTGTGCCTGTTAAAGATGATGTAGTCGTTATTCCCCTGATTGGAGAATTCAGCGAATACCGATTGAAATATATAGCAGACCATGTTATCCCAAAAATCTCGGAAATGGATGTTGACTTTGTTATCGCTGACCTTTCAGGAATTTTTAACCTCAATAAAGAAATTGCAAAATATTTTGATCAAATAGGGGTAACGCTTCAGCTAATGGGAATTCGTGTCCTTACGACAGGCTTACGTCCAGAAGTCGTACAAGCAGTGATTAGCAGTCAGAGTGTTGACCCGTCTAAAATTGAAGCTTTTGCTACTGTGAAGCAGGCATTAGAAAGCCTCCAGTAGATTTTGTTCAGGAATGAGCAGTTTATATGCATGCTTTGGTTGTCATCAGGGCAAGGGATAAGTGTTAATAAATTAATACAAACTTATGTATGTAAATAAAACAGGAGACTTGCAGATGCAAGTCTATTTTTTATTACTCATAAGGAATGATTTTACATGAATAAACTTTATTTAGTGCGCGTCTACACTTATCTAAATAGAATAAGGGAGACGTTAAACGTGATTAAATCAGAAAAAGTTAAAATGACCGGTACGATTATTGTATTCAGTTTGGTAATGGCGTTAATGTTGTTTGTATCTGCGAAAGCAGGGGAATCCCTGCACATGGTACAGGACAAGGAGTTATCGTTCAGATACTTTATTCAAGAATTGAAGAGTTCTCGGGTTTCTAGTCGCATTAAACACTTCATTAGGCGTACCTTGTTCAACTACAACACCGTCGTCCATAAAAATGATTTGGTCGGCAGCTTCGTTCGCAAACTTCATTTCGTGGGTTACGACTACCATTGTCCTCCCTTCATTTGCCAGGTCTTTCATTACCTTTAGTACTTCACCGACCAGCTCAGGATCGAGAGCGGATGTTGGCTCATCAAAAAGAAGAACCTCCGGATCAATAGCCATCGCGCGTGCGATCCCAACACGCTGCTGCTGGCCTCCGGATAATTGGAACGGATACATATCCGCGCGGTCACGCAACCCGACTTTTTCCAATAAAGATAAAGCTTTTTTTCTGGCATCGTCTTTAGAACGTTTTAAAACAATCACTTGTCCCTCCATGACATTCTCAGCAGCCGTCAAATGAGGGAATAAGTTATAGCTTTGAAAAACCATTCCGGTCTGCTTTCTAAAAGAAACAATTTCCGCTTGTTTAAGCCTGGTGCTTGCCGTTATATTTAACGTTTTGTTTCCTAGAGTAATGGTTCCTTTGTCAGGCATCTCTAGCAGGTTCAAACAGCGGAGGAGCGTTGTTTTTCCAGATCCTGAAGGCCCGATAATGACTGCTGTTTTTCCTTTTTCAATAGAAAGACTTACTCCTTTTAATACTTCGAGTTTATCAAACCGTTTGTTTAAATTATCAATTGTGATCATCGCTTACCCTCCACTATTTCGCTACGCCGCGACCATACCGTATTTCGAGCCTGCCCTGAAAATAAGAAAGCACAGTACTGAATATTAAGTAGAAGAAGGCTACTTCGATATAAAGCCAGAGGGGCTCATACGTAACAGCTGCAATCTGCTGTCCCTTTTGAAATAATTCAGTAACCGTAATAGTGGCGGCAAGAGAAGTATCTTTAACAAGACTGATAAAAGAATTTCCAAGCGGTGGAAGGGAAACACGAACCGCCTGCGGAAGCACAATCCTTTTAAGAGCCTGAGATTTTGTCATGCCAATACTATAGGCGGCTTCCCACTGGCCTTTATTAATCGATAATATGGCGGCACGTATGATCTCCGAACTGTATGCCCCTTTATTCAGGGTGAAAACAATAACAGCAGCCGCAAACGGAGAAAGGGTAACTCCTACGCTTGGAAGCCCGTAGAAAATGATAAACAACTGAACCAATAATGGCGTTCCCCTAAAAATCCATACATAAAAACGTGTTAAAAGAACAAGAGGCATAAATCCGGAAATCCTTGCTACAGCTGTAAAGAAAGCTAAAATTAGGCCAAGGGTAAAAGTGATTAGTGTTAAAGGAATGGTGTACTGCAAACCAGCCATTAAGATAGGAAAAAAGGATTCACTAAGGATTCCTATAATTCGTTCTGTACGTTCCTCCCCAAACATATGCGATCTCTTCCTTTATTTCGATACGTCTGCACCGAACCATTTATTAGATATTTTTTCGAACGTACCGTCTTTTTTCATGTCGTTAAGAGCACCGTTAACAGCATCAATTAATTCCTTATTGTCTTTACGGAAAAGAAAAGCACTCTCAGCAGCATTGTTTTCCGTATAGGTGACCTTGATTGGAAGCTCAGGACGCTGCTTTTTTAAATCTAAATAAGAAAGACTATCGTTTAGAGTAGCGTCAGCGCGCTTAGAGGTGACTAAATCTATCGCCTGGTTAAAACTCTCTACTCCGGTAATTTTTGCTCCATGCTCTTCTGTTGTTTGGCGGTAATTGCTTGTTAAAGACTGGGCAACTGTTTTGCCTTGCAAATCATCAAGCGATTTAATCTCGTTGTTGTCTTCTCTTACAATTAGAACAGCTTTTGAAATGGTATAAGGATCAGAAAAATCATATTTTTCTTTGCGCTCATCGTTGATTCCAACCTGATTTGCAATCATATCATAGCGTTTCGCATCAAGCCCGGCAATCATGCCATCCCACTTTGTTTCAACAAACTGCGGCTTAATATCTAAACGTTTAAATACTTCTGTTGCAACTTCGACATCAAACCCAGTTAATTTTCCGGACTTATCATGGAAGGTAAATGGAGAATATGTACCTTCAGTGCCAATTGTGATGACGCCTTTTTCTTTTATTTTCTCATAAGAGCTTTGTGCTTCCTGTTTATTTCCTTCCTCCTTCTTACCCTCGTTTGCATTATTTCCGCCGCATGCAGCAAGTGCGAGAACCAAAACAAGAGTAATGATAGATAATGCTAATTTTTTCATGCTGTAACCTCCAGTTTTGTTATAGGTTTTGTAAACTTATTGCTAGATGGTTCAGTAAGCTCTAAATGTCAGCGAATTTACGGTGTATTTTTCCCTCAGAGCAAAGTAATATTCCATTATTCATAATTGGATCAAACAACATGAAAAATACGGTGAGAAAGCTCTCGAAAACGCTATAGACCTTATTCTCTGCAGGATAAAAAAGTTTCCAAGAGACAAACTGACGTTCCTTTTTTGGAATATTCTTATTACTAAAAGAGCAGGAGCTGTTAAACATGGCAAAACGTAAAACCATAAAAGAATGTAATAAAGAGCTGGCTTTACAAGTGCTAAAGCTGCATATTTATGGCTTAAAATTACGTGCCATGCCTGTTTCTGCTCAAAAAGAAAAGATTAAAAAAACTCTAGGGTGCGCTCGTTTCACAAAAAACTTTTATCTTGCTGAACGGATGGAAGGTTACAGGGGAACAGGAGAAACCCTATCGGTTGCTTAATTCAAAAAAGCATTTAATTCTCTCAAAGAGCATTCTGATTTTAACTGGCTCAATGAAGTTGATAAATTTGTGTGGAATGTGCCTGTGAGGAAGTGCAGGATGGGTATGACCGTTTTTTAAAAGGTCAGAATAAATTTCCTAATTTCAAAAAGAAACACGCTTTTAAACAGAGTTATTCAACAAAAGAAACCAACAACAATATTAAATTGAATATAGAAAGCGAAACTGTTCAACTGTCGAAAATCGGCAAGGTTAAAGTCCGTTTGTCGAAGAAACATCATCAGGTGTTTCAAAAGAATGGCTTTAATGGAAAAATCAAAGGAGCCACTGTGTCTCGTCACAGCAGCGGCTGTTATTATATTTCTTTAAAAGTAGAAGAAGTTATACCGTTAAAATCTGAGCTTGACTTAGCTTCTATTGGAAATGCTAAAAAAAGAAAGTTAGTAATAAATATTTTAAAAAAATATTGATTTTAGAATTTAAGGATGATAGTATTTAATATCTGTCGTTAGTGCAGATTATTCTGCAGTAGCTCAGTGGTAGAGCGCCTGCTTTGCACGCAGGAGGTCAGCGGTTCGATCCCGCTAGGCTCCACCAATTATTTTTATATGCCACGTTGGAGGAATACCCAAGTCCGGCTGAAGGGATCGGTCTTGAAAACCGACAGGCGGGTCAAACCGCGCAGGGGTTCGAAT
>NZ_JAVJNG010000054.1:0-8656 GCF_038806185.1 Domibacillus sp. 8LH
AATGGTGACCCCTACGGGATTCGAACCCGTGTTACCGCCGTGAAAGGGCGGTGTCTTAACCGCTTGACCAAGGGGCCAATATGTATTTTGATAAAGTATACTGGCGGAGAGCAAGGGATTCGAACCCTTGAGACAGCGGTAACCGTCTACACGATTTCCAATCGTGCTCCTTCGACCTCTCGGACAGCTCTCCGTAAATGGCTCCTCAGGCAAGACTCGAACCTGTGACCGGACAGCTTTATGCTATCCGGTCGCAGCAACTGAGCTGGTGTCTTCATGCTCACACATAGGAGTCTTAGATGCATTACTGAATCACACAGTACGCTTATGCCAATAGCGGCGGAGGGGATCGAACCCCCGACCTCACGGGTATGAACCGTACGCTCTAGCCAGCTGAGCTACACCGCCAAAAAAAGTATTAAAAATATTGGTGGAGCCTAGCGGGATCGAACCGCTGACCTCCTGCGTGCAAAGCAGGCGCTCTCCCAGCTGAGCTAAGGCCCCATATTTAAACAGATCGGGAAGACAGGATTCGAACCTGCGACCCCTTGGTCCCAAACCAAGTGCTCTACCAAGCTGAGCTACTTCCCGGACTTGAACAGGATGTTCTGTCTTTTAAAAAGTATATCCACTTTCAAAAGAATCTTGTAAGAACTCTGTTTCATATATACAATAACGCGCCTGAGAGGACTCGAACCTCTAACCGCTTGATTCGTAGTCAAGTACTCTATCCAATTGAGCTACAGGCGCAAAAGTGCGGGTGAAGGGACTTGAACCCCCACGCCTTGCGGCGCCAGATCCTAAGTCTGGTGCGTCTGCCAATTCCGCCACACCCGCATATACATGGTGAGCCATGAAGGACTCGAACCTTCGACCCTCTGATTAAAAGTCAGATGCTCTACCGACTGAGCTAATGGCTCGGTAAGTGGTGCCGGCAAGAGGACTTGAACCCCCAACCTACTGATTACAAGTCAGTTGCTCTACCAATTGAGCTACTGCGGAATAATCTGCACTAACGACAGCTATAAAATATTATCACCCTTAAAATTTAAAATCAATACCTTTTTCAAAAATATTTATTACTAACTTTCTTTTTTCAGCATTTCCCCTTCTAGCAAATTGAGATACACCTTTAAAAAAGCACCGTATAGAGCTTTGAATTTATCTTGAAGAGCGGCACTTATCAAAAATAGAAGATGTAAAATATAAATAAAGCAGAAGATCAAGATGCTAAAAACTTATGTAAGAATTACCTTTAAGAAGTACACTTAGCATCAGGTTCCGGTTAAACTTCCGTGTAAAAGCTTGTTCTACACATAACATTGCGATTCAAAAATATACCTGAATGACAAAGGCTAGAGCGTTTTTTCGTGCGGGAGGTTTAGGAATACAGGACAACAACTACTATTGAATATCATGAACGGTCCGCGTAATATATAAATACAAGCTGCGTTGTGCGTCATAATATAAAGTTTTAACCTTTAAACTGTAACAGGGAGTTTTACATGGAATCCAGAATGACAAGCCTCGTTCGTTTTTTGGCCAATGAGGACAGGCAGGAAGGTTTCTGCGAACACCCACTTTGAGGAGTGGTGGTTTAAAACTTTCTTCTATTCAACAACGGTAAAGGCGGCTTACTTACA
Organism: Domibacillus sp. 8LH; assembly: GCF_038806185.1. Classification (NCBI taxonomy): domain Bacteria; kingdom Bacillati; phylum Bacillota; class Bacilli; order Caryophanales; family Bacillaceae; genus Domibacillus; species Domibacillus sp. 8LH. The sequence goes on from NZ_JAVJNG010000054.1 coordinate 1,644, forward strand.
TACTACCTTACACTTCACCTACATATATGATCTTTAAACCCTGAAAGTAGTCCCTTAGACGACTTTAGATAAATCTCAACATGAAAAAAGCGGCCCATATACCGGGCTGCTTTTTTTTGCGCAGTCACTTGAGATCTTTATGATTAACCTACTCTTTGTTTCCTGATTCCCGCTAAATCATCAGTATTTCACGAATATCCTCTTCGGTAAGCGTTGACGATGATTTCTCTTCAGAATCAATAATTTCTTCAATTAGATCCCTCTTTTTCTCTTGCAGTTCATTCATCTTTTCCTCGATTGTACCGCGGGCAACAAGCTTAATGACCTGTACATCATTTGTCTGGCCGATGCGGTAGGCACGGTCAGCTGCCTGCTCCTCGACTGCAGGATTCCACCACATGTCATATAGGATCACTGTATCGGCACCTGTCAGATTGAGGCCGGTTCCGCCCGCCTTCAAGGAAATGAGAAACAAATCACGTTCACCGTCATTAAATCGACTGCATTTTTCCACCCGTTCTTCTGATGAAGTTTGTCCATCCAGGTAGAAAAAAGGGAGTCCCTGACTCGCCAGCTCCCTGCCTATTAACTTAAGCATTTGCGTAAACTGCGAGAAAATCAATACTCTTCTTCCGGAAAGCTTTGATTCCTCTACAATCTGCATCAGCTGTTCAAATTTCGCTGAGCTTCCTTTGTATCCATCCACAAACAGAGCTGGATGACAGCAAATCTGTCGTAAACGAGTTAAACCCGCCAGGACTCTGATACGATTTTTCCGAAGTGTGTCCTTGTCCAAATGCTTCAAGGTATCGTGCCTTAGTTTCGCCAAGTAAGCAGCATATAGCTTCTTCTGATCAGGAAGCAGCTCCACTAATTCCATCGATTCAACTTTTTCAGGAAGCTCCGACAGTACCTCTTCTTTCATTCTCCGAAGCAAAAATGGACGGATTCTGCGGGCAATCTTTTTCCTAGAGAGCTGACTGTATTCCTTTAAACCCAAGAATAATTCAGGAAAGACAACGTGAAAAATCGACCACAGCTCCTCCAATGAATTTTCCACTGGTGTACCTGTGAGGGCAAAGCGATAATCCGCCTGTATCTTCTTCGCTGCTTTTGCTGTTTGTGTAACAGGATTCTTAAAAGCCTGTGCCTCATCAAAGAACACGGTGTGAAAAAATTGCTTTTCGTACCACACTTTATCTCTTACTAACAAAGAATAGGAAGTAATGACAACGTCTACACCCGTTACATTCTTCTGTATATTGAACCGTTCCTTTTTATTTCCATCTACGACAACCGCTTTTACTTCCGGGGCAAATTTTTTGATTTCGCTGAGCCAGTTATACGTTAAAGATGAGGGGCCAACAATAAGGACCGGGCGCTTCTTTTTCTGGATATGAGGAAGCTCAGACAGGATGAATGCAATGCTTTGGAGTGTTTTCCCCAGTCCCATATCATCAGCAAGAATCCCTCCGAACCCATAACAGGCAAGCGTCTTCATCCATTTATAGCCCTGCTTTTGATAATCATACAATATCGACTCCAAACTCTCTGGCACCTCAAACTCCAAACTGCCTGGATTACGGATTGTTTCCAAGAACTGACGGAATGATTTCTCTAACGTGAAGACATGATTATCATCAGAATCAAGAAGCTGAAGCCCCCGGGTAACGGGAAGACTTACGCCAATTTCCAGATCTTCCTTTTGTGCCGAAAGTGTTTTAAGGAAACGGTTAATTTCTTCAAATTCCCTTGTCTCCAAGGAGAGGAGTGATCCATTCCGCAAGCGGTAATACTTCCGTTTCTCCTCTAGAGCCAGTAGAACTTCACGTATCTGTTTTTCAAGAATGCCCTCCATTTCAAATTTAAATTCCAGCCAATTGGTTCTTTCTTTTTGGATGCTGACTTTAATTCGAGGCCGAGCATTCCCTCTGAAAAGCCTGTTTCTCACTGACGTAGTGGCGTATACTTGTACAAGCTTTTGCAGTTTCGGAACAACATTATGCAAAAACTCATACTCAAGCTTCTCATTATGCAATAGGTATCCGCTGTCAGTCTTGGAAAAAAAACTTTCCTCCATCAGCTGCAGGATTGCATCTTCTTTCTCCACATCTCTTACCGGCACGAAGCCTTTTCCAAGCTCCCGGCCTTCCAGCGGATTGAGGACAATATTTTCATATTGAAATTCCAGCCCGGCAAGCAGGCGGTTTTTCACACGGTCTAAATACAGCCTTGCAACCAACGGTGTTTTAAGCCATTTTTTAGAGACCTCTTCTGCTACCTGGACTTGGCCGATTTTTTTTAAACCTGGAACCACGTTTTCTAAAAAGTAATTCATTTTCTCCTGAGGAATAAAAATTTGATTGGAGCCTGAGGCTTCCAGCATCTGTTTAAGTTCTGAAAGGCGCTCGCTTTCCTCACTGCCCACCTGAATCAATGTATCCTCAAACAGAACAGACTGATAAGCGTTCAGCACCATTACCTCGCCGAGCCCCTTGATCTTAAGTTGATATCCTTCACTCTCTGCTACTGAAAGGTCAAACTGCAAAGGAAGTGCTTCATCCAATAAACGTAAACTATCAAACGTATTTCCGCCATGCGCCAGCTTCATTAATGGAGCCCTTGTCAGCACAGGAACAAGCCGCACCCAGGAAGATGGTGGAATGAGCAGCATGTTAGGGCGGATTGTATAGGCAGATTTGTCTGGCAGTGCGTTCACATATATTTTTTCATCATGAACCACTTGGATAAGCTGCTGAATAACCGCATCTGTTTCTTTTTGAAAGCAATGAAGGCTTGGATGGTAGGTAAATGCAGGCGAAAGCAGGCTTGGCTTACCTTCTTTCACCTGCTCAAGGAAATTCCGGATACTTTGCACATGAGTCGAACCGATTCTTACTTCTATTCCGAACATGAATTGCCCCTGGCCCATGTTGACGACTTTACACGTAAACTCCGTATCAAGAACCTGCCTTTTTTCAAAGTGAAGCTGAGACTTGCTTGAACGTTTAGGCTGGTTGTTGAAGAGGTTTAGCAGACCTTCTGTCAGTGCCTGATTTGCTGCGGAATCATCTTCACGCTCACTTGGAATAACAGGTAGCGCCCCTTCTCGCTGATGCCCGTAAATCGACAGTAATACAGCCGCAATATGCTGACAATCCTTTTGGAAAGAAGCCAGCACAGGGCAGCTGCATTTCGTGTGGAGCCCGCCATTAGAATCTATTTTTAACGTGACATGGAAGTCTTCCATTCCTGTAACAGTCGCTTCACAGCTTTCATGACTGTAATTTTCAAATGTTACTTTATTAGCACGGTAAAAAGAATCTCCTCGTTTGAATGAGGCGGTGCCGCACATGTCTTTAATGATTTTTTGATTTAGTTGTATGTTCAACAGGTGTTCTCCTTTATTGCGGGTATTCCGTTGTTTCTGCGGTATGTTTACATCTATTTGCCCTGTAACATTAAAATATCATTAACTTGCTGATAATTTTGCTTAAATCTATATTGCTTTGGGTGAAATGATTCAGTTCCATTCTATTTGTTATATTCAATATAGCATACGTATTTAATATGTTGCATTTATAGATCAGCAGCTAATGTCAATACCGGGAGAACCATTTTAACAGCGGAACTGACAGCTAACCCAAAACAGGCGTCATCCCTTGATGATCAGGGGATGACGCCTGTTTTATTGTACATTTGCGAATGCAACATAATTCCTTGATCTGCCCCCCGTCAAGTAGACACTCGTAAAAAGCTACATAGCCTTTACACGATATTCAACTAGAGAAAGGTTATGTAGTTTCTTTTGATATGTTTACTGCTCCATTAATTTGGATAAGAGTTCTTCCATTTTTCAGCTTCATCTTAATCCTTTGTTTATTAACAAGGAAATCTCATTTGTGTTACCAAAACAATGGATAAATGAAGATAACAATTAGAGGTATAACTGAAATTATCAAGATAGCTAACTTGCTTTTGATTTTTTGACTTATAATAAAAGCAAAAGATCCTATTATTGTGGAAACAAAGGATGCAGGAAAAAGCATTAACCCTGTGAAAAATTCTACAATCCCCCCACTTATCAAACCTAAAACAAGGAAAATTAAGTATTTTGTCAATTGGGTGTACCCTTTTCGGTTCGCTAGAAGGAAACAAGCAAAAGCTATTAAACCAAATAAGTAACCGATAACTGAACCAAAAACAGATATAAAATAAAATTGAACACTATCAAAATTGTGATAAATGACTTCTAGAAGAAAGCTAAGTGAGATAACAGCTGCTATTATAGCAGCAGCAGAGCCTTTCAGATATTGAAGCACGTAATTAAGCATATTCCACTTCCTATGTTATTTACTAATATTTCTTTATGAAGTTAATGCAAAATAAATGGCAAGGCCTGCAAGTGCACTAATAAAATATAGTATAGAGTAAGCCTTTTTGGTTAAAATCTTTTGGCCCCTACGAAGATAGCTGGTAATCAATATTAGACCGAGAACCATAATTAGAGGATTTAGATTGTTGAGGGGTGTAATGTTTCATTTTATTTGGCTTGCATGGTAAACAAAAATAACTAGGATCATGTAGGTGAAAAATGTAAAAGCAGTTTCTTTCATTACTTGACGATTCAAACAGAACATCCCTTTCTCATAAATGTTAATTATATCAAATCAGATTAAAATAAGTGTTGGTGCTAAATACCAATTTAGATCTGCCCCCGTCAAGTAGACACTCGTAAATAGTTACATAGCCTTTACACGATATTCAACTGGAGAAAGGTTATGTAGTTTCTTTTGACACCTTAAAGTGTTATAAAATTCGATGTATTTATGTATGGCTTGTTCAATTTCAAAAATATTATTAAACGTTAGGAGATAAAAGCATTCAGCCTTTAAATGGCCAAAAAAGCTTTCAATACAGGCATTGTCCAGACAATTTCCTTTCCTGGACATACTTGCTTTCATGCCATATGACTTCAGCGCGTGGTGATAGGCCCGGGATGTATATTGTACGCCTTGATCACTATGCAGAAGAATATCCTTTACAGGACGCTCTTTACAGGCTGCGCCGAGCGTATCAAGTACTAATTGGAGATTATTTACCCGGCTTATCTTGTAGGAGACAACTTCATTATTGTACAAGTCATAAATAACAGATAAATAAAGGCGTTGTTTATTAAAAGGAAGGATTGTCACATCCGTTACCCATTTTTCATTTGGGCGGGCAGCTTGAAATCCTCTATTCAAGTAATTTTGTGACACGACACAGACTTCTCTTTTACCGTAAAATACGCGTTTTTTACGAATCCTCGCTTGAATGCCTAGTCCCTTCATCAGCCTATAGATTCTTTTATAGTTAATGGGCTTCTTCATTGTTTTACGTAACCAGACCGTCATTCTTCGATAGCCAAATATACCCCGATACTGAGAAAAGACCTCCATAATCCTTTCTTGTAGAGACTGGTCTTCGACCTGTTTTTTTGAAGCTGTCTGTCCTTTTTTAACCCACTTATAGTATCCACTCCTTGAAACTCCTGCAATCTCACAAAGCAGGATAATAGGAAACCGGTGTGACATCTCATAGATCACCTGATATTCAAGGTATTTGGCTCTTCTTATCGCCCCTTCCTGGCTTCTAACAGCTTTTTTAAATATTCGACTTCTGCTTCTAAGTGTCTAATCTTTTCTTGATCCGAAGGATTTTGAGGTTTCCTTCCAGCCAAAGCTCCTCGCTTCTCTTTTAAGCCATCAATTCCGTCTTCTTTATAAGCTTTTACCCATCTCATCACCTGAGTCGCGTGCACATTAAACTGCTCAGCCACTGGCCGATACCCTCCTAGTTCTCCTGAAATATACAGTTCGACTGCCTGCAGTTTAAGCTCTACAGAGTATGTTTGTTTTTTCGCCATTTAAAATCCCCCTTGAGTAAACAGTAGCGTTGCTTTTCTACACTGTCCACTTAAGGGGGAGCATATCATCCTTTTATATTGCATTAAGTAAGACAGATTAACAAAGCAAAGATACAATTATTTGCGTACTGACAATCGTCTTTTATAAAAGAAAAATCCTAAAATACATATAACGACACCTGTAATGGCAGGTTTTATAATTGACATATCTGCATCACCACCAGAAACAATACTCCAGGCAATTTTTAATAATGCAGCTCCAATTACAATCCCTATAAGCCATTTCCAGTTTCTTTTCCATGCAGCCAAAATAAGCAGCACAAAAAATGCTGGAACAGTTAAACTGATGAGAACCTTCGCAACACCCAAAGGTCCTTACAAATACTCCATTTCATAAGCAAGAAAGGATAATACATCTGAACTGCTTGTCGCTGGTGCTGGGAACCAAAACATAATTGTAAAAAGCGCAAAATTCAAAGCAAATATACCCGTCCAGCTCCTTTTATAGGCAAATAATACAATGGGCACAATGAAGATTGGCCTTATATACCAGCTAAGAATATTGTGATGTCTCTCAAATGCCCAGTTGAAAAATAGACCGTTTGTTAGAAAAACAACTAGAAAAACGATTGTACTTAGAGCAAAAAACAAACCAAGTGAAAAATCGATTTTCTTGCTCACCGTAAAACCCCCTTTTCCCAACGTACATTTTTATAAAACGCCCTCCCTTTATTGTAAATTTTTTCTAGATAAGCACCACCCGAAACTTCCTAAAACACAAAAAAACACCTTAGCTTCCTTCTTACTTATATGAAACAAGAAAAGGAAAAGATATTTTTGTATTCAATACAACAAAATATCATTTATGTTACTTTGGATGCGAAGAGTTGAGCTTCTTATTTTAGTTTCACTACGTATTTATATATAGTATAAAATCCAATTATTAAAAGTGGTAACGCTGAAATATCCTACATTTTCCATTTGTGTCCCAATAGCCTTTACTCTATCAAAATTGTGAAGTAATACACTTAAACTAAACCAGCTAATAGTTTGTCAATATTTTTCAATAAAAATCTTGAAAATCGCATGATATACTAAAAACAAG
>NZ_JAVJNG010000055.1:0-7516 GCF_038806185.1 Domibacillus sp. 8LH
CCGATGGTAGTTGGGGGTTTCCCCCTGTGAGAGCAGGACGCCGCCAGGCAAGAAGTGGGGACAGCGGAAGCTGTCCTCTTTTTGTTTTTTCTGTTAAAACCTTTACTTGTTTCTTTCTTCTAGAGCTTTGACTAACTCTTCTCCCAATGCTTCGGAAGAAAAGGGATCACGTCCGGTCAACAGCTGTTCATTTCCCCATATGACTTTTTCTTCTGATGTATAGTCAGCGATCTTTCTCATTTCTCCTTCAAGACTGTACGGCAAAATATCTGGGAGACCTTCTGGTTCCATGGATTCCGGATACCCAGTGACACGTAAGCCGGTAATGATGCTTTTGCCGTCAGGGCGCTTTGTCCAGATTAAAGGGGCGGGCCCGTGGCATACGGCAGACACAATATTTCCGTTATCGTAAATGGAGTTAATGATTTGATGCAGCTCTTCACTTTTAGCCAGATCATACATAGCTCCATGGCCTCCTACAATGAGCACAGCGTCATATTCATCGGGGTTTATTTCAGATAGAGCCGTTGTATGGTCTGCTTTTCCGGATTCGTATAAGGTTTTATATTTCCCTTCAGGATCATATTCTTTCGCTAAGCTATGTTTATCAATTTCGGGTTTGCCGCCTAATGGAGAAGCTAAGTCTACTTGGTGCCCCGCTTTTTCAAGCAGCTCCATAGGGGCAAATAATTCTTCTCCCCACCATCCGGTTTCATAATTATTTTTTGCATCTTTAAACCCACTTGATAATACTGCTAACACTTTAGCCATGATTAGTTCCTCCTTTTGCTGTCATACTCTCCATAAACAAGTTATCCTTTCTACGTCTTTTTAAACAATTATTCAAAGTGTATGATGGAAAAAGAAACAGCGAAGGAATTCAATAACTTAATGTCGTGTGATTTCTGCTCCGGTTTTTGAACAGCTTTCGTGGTTACACCGGAAAGCGGCTATGTGAATGAATGCAATAAAAAAGCGCTGTCCTCCTGCTTGAAGGACAGCGCTTTTTTTGAGAGGGCGGACTTTTGTAAAAACGAATGTGTGTAAAGTGGGAACAGCGCTTTATTCGTTTTCTTTAGAAAACCATTTGAAAAAGCGTTTCTTTTTTATTTCTGCTTTTTTAGCTTCCTGCGTATTTTTTAAAGATTCAAGAAGAAGCTGATCCCGCCTGTTCAATGAATCCTTAATGTATTGCTGCTGCTCGTCTAATTTATTGACAAGCGCTTGATTAAACTGTTCCTGCCGTTCCATCCGTTCCATAATGACGGCTAAATCTTTCCGAATGCCACTTGCTGGTTCTTCATTGACAAGTTCGGGTTTTATTTGCGTTTCGCCTGTAGCAAAGTAATATTCAATTTGTTTAATCGAATAGTTTTGTTCACGGCTCAATTTGCGGATCAGCAGCAGTCTCTTTAAAGCAGGCTCATCAAAATAGTTATATCCATTGTCTCCCTGAACGGTAGGAATATAAGCCTTTAACTCCCTCAGCCAATTACGGACGACACCAGGGCTTTCATTCACCTGTTTAGCGGCTTCTTTTACTGTTAAACGCATTTCCTCTACGTGTTCAGCGGGAGTTTCTACAGTTTGCTCTTTCGTTTGAGTCATGATTTGCATCATCCTTTCAAGATAGGTTTTAACACATGTGCCGGATAACGATACGGTATAAGGATCTTATAAAGGTGTGTCATGAATCTCAACAAGCTTTCCAAGTACGTTCTTTCATATATGTGTTAAGTTCGGTGTATGGAAAGAATGTCCTTTCACTAAATTTGTCGTTTAGTTAGAAGTTTTAGGAAATAAGAAGAAAAGTGTGGAAGCGCGCAGGCCGGCTTCTGCTGCTTTGTTCTGTTTCCAGATTTTTTATCCATAGGACTCACGATTTTTCCAGCCCGAGCAAAAGCCAAGTACATCATTTTTTTCCAAATAAAGAATATAAATAGGCCAATATGTGCTTTTACCGGCCGTTCACTACTTAATATTGGAAGTTAAATTCTAATAAATGGTAGGGTATTGATGAAGGATTTAGTCCATTTATTGAAGAAAGGGAGTTTTTACATGAAGGAAGCCAGCACGATTCCTCAGCCGAAAACCTTTGGCCCGCTCGGGAATCTCCCGTTAATTGATCGCGATAAACCGACTTTATCGCTTATAAAACTGGCGGAGGAATTTGGCCCTATTTTTCAATTACATACCCCGTTAGGTACGTCAGTAGTCGTTTCTGGACATGAACTTGTGGCAGAAGTATGCGATGAATCCCGCTTTGATAAAAGTGTTGAAGGAGCTTTGGAAAAAGTCCGTGCTTTTGCAGGAGACGGGCTATTTACGAGCTGGACTCATGAATCCAACTGGAGAAAAGCCCATAATATTCTTGTGCCTACATTTAGCCAGCGGGCTATGAAGGGTTATCATTCCATGATGGTCGATATCGCTGTCCAGCTTGTTCAGAAATGGGCGAGGTTGAATCCAAATGAACCTGTCGATGTTCCGGAAGATATGACCCGCCTCACGCTAGATACCATTGGATTGTGTGGCTTTAACTACCGCTTTAACAGCTTTTATAGAGAAAATCCTCATCCGTTTATCACAAGTATGGTCCGCGCTTTGGATGAAGCGATGCAGCAAATGCAGCGCCTTTCTTTGCAGGATAAATTGATGGTGCGAACGAAGAGGCAGTTTCAACATGATATCCAGACGATGTTTACCTTGGTGGACAACATTATTGCCGAGCGCAGAGCGAGTGAACATCAAGAAGAAAATGATTTGCTTTCCCGCATGTTACATGTGAAAGATCCTGAAACGGGTGAAAAGCTGGATGATGAAAATATTCGCTTTCAAATTATTACATTTTTAATAGCAGGGCACGAAACAACAAGTGGTTTGTTGTCATTTGCTCTTTACTTCTTATTAAAAAATCCCGATAAACTGAAAAAAGCGTATGAAGAAGTGGATCAGGTATTAACAGGTGCAACACCAACGTATAAGCAGGTATTACAGCTTAAATATGTCCGTATGATTTTAAATGAATCGCTCCGTTTGTGGCCGACCGCCCCTGCATTTAGTCTTTATGCAAAGGAAGATACAGTCATTGGCGGCAAGTATCCGATAAAAAAAGAGAAGGAAAGGGTAGCTGTACTGATTCCGCAGCTGCACCGGGATAAAGAGGCGTGGGGAGAAGACGCAGAAGAATTTCGTCCAGAACGGTTTGAAGACCCGAAAAAAGTGCCTCATCATGCCTATAAGCCATTTGGAAACGGCCAGCGGGCGTGCATTGGCATGCAGTTTGCCCTCCATGAGGCTACTCTTGTACTGGGAATGCTGCTTCAGCATTTTGAATTTATTGATTATGAAAATTATGATCTTGATATAAAACAAACATTAACCTTAAAACCAGGGGATTTTAAAATACAAGTTCAGCCGCGTATGCAATCAGCTGTTTACACACCTGTTCTGGCTCCTGGAGAAAAAAGAGTGGAGAATCACGAAGAAGAGGAAGCTCAAAGAGCCTCGATTTTAGGTATTCATAATCGCCCGCTGCTTGTTTTATACGGCTCTGATACGGGGACGGCAGAAGGGGTGGCGCGTGAGCTGGCCGATACCGCCGGCTTACATGGTGTACGTACAGAAGTAGCGCCTTTAAATGATCGAATCGGGGCTCTGCCGAAAGAAGGAGCGGTCTTAATCGTCACTTCTTCTTATAATGGAAAACCACCAAGCAATGCAGGTCAGTTTGTGCAATGGCTGGAAGAAGTAAAAGAAGGAGAGCTTGAAGGTGTGCGTTATGCAGTATTTGGATGCGGTGATCATAACTGGGCTAGTACGTATCAGTACGTACCGAGGTGGATTGATGAGCAGCTTGCCCAAAAAGGAGCGCTGCGGTTCTCCGCACGCGGTGAAGCGGATGCAAGCGGAGATTTTGAGGAACAGCTTGATCACTGGAAACGTAAAATGTGGACGGATGCCATAGAAACCTTTGGGCTGCAGCTTAATGAAAAGGCGGAAACGGAGCGGAGCACACTAAGCCTTCAGTTTGTGAAAGGGCTGGGAGGTTCTCCTCTCGCTCGATCGTACGAAGCGGTTTATGCTTCAATTAGAGAGAATCGGGAACTCCAGTCGCCAGCCAGCGGTCGAAGCACTCGGCATATTGAGGTGGTTTTGCCGAAAGGTATTACCTATCAAGAAGGAGATCACCTCGGTGTACTGCCTGCAAATAGCCGCGAAAATGTTCATCGTATTCTCCAGAAATATGCCTTAAATGGAAACGATCAAGTGATGCTGACAGCCAGCGGACGCAGTGCAGCTCACTTGCCTTTAGACCGGCCGGTGAGCTTGAATGATCTTCTTGCTTACAGTGTGGAAGTGCAGGAAGCAGCGACCAGAGCGCAGATACGGGAACTGGCCGCTTTTACTTTTTGTCCTCCACATAAACGTGAATTAGAAGCTTTAATTGAAGAAGGGATTTATCAAGAGGAAATACTCAAAAAACGCGTTTCGATGCTGGCTCTTCTGGAAAAATACGAAGCGTGTGAACTGCCATTTGAACGGTTTTTGGCACTTTTACGCCCGTTAAAACCGCGTTATTATTCGATATCGAGCTCTCCCCGCGCAACTCCGGACCGATGCAGCATAACGGTCGGTGTTGTACAAGGGCCTGCCTGGAGCGGCCAGGGGGAATACCGGGGAGTGGCGTCTACTTACTTAGCGGATCGTAAGCAAGGAGAAGATATCTTGATTTTTGTCCGCACGCCGGAATCCCGGTTTCAGCTGCCTCAAGATTCCGAGACGCCAATCATTATGGTCGGTCCAGGAACAGGAGTGGCACCTTTTCGTGGTTTTCTTCAGGCCCGTACAGCCATGAAACAAGAAGGCCGAACATTAGGTGAAGCCCATCTTTATTTCGGATGCCGCAATGAAAAGGACTTCATTTATCGTGAAGAACTGGAGGGATATGAAAACGAGGGAATTGTGACGCTTCATACGGCTTTTTCTCGTAAAGAAGAAGCCCCGAAAGCGTACGTACAGCATTTAATGCAGAAAGATACAGTGGAATTAATTCGTATTCTCGATGAGGGAGGCCGGCTTTATGTATGCGGGGATGGAACCAGAATGGCTCCGGATGTAGAAACGGCCCTGCAGAAAGCTTACGAATCCGTTCACGGAGCAACAGAACAGGAAGCAATACAGTGGTTATGGAAGCTACAGGAAGATGGAAGGTATGCAAAAGACGTGTGGGCAGGGATTTAAAAGCAGAAAACATAAGCTTTACCGGTTTAAAAGCATGGAAAGAAGACGTTTTATTCAAAAGAAAAGAGAATGCCTGCAGGCATTCTCTTTTTTATAGGGTAATGGACACTAGCTCGTCCACGCTCTCTGTTCCATTTTTTAATTAATCGTTGTTACGCTGTTTGCCTCTAGCTTCGCCGCCTTTTTCTCCAATCTCCTGGTAAAACTCCTTACCATGCGTTTTGGAAGTGGCTTCGCCGCCCTTTTTCCCAATTTCCTGATAGAATTCCTTGTCATGGTTCTTTGCTGTAGTTTCGCCGCCTTTACGGCCTGCTTCTTCACGGCTCATTTTATCATGATTGTTTGCCATTGAAAGTTCCTCCTCAGTTCAGTTGGATTTTACGATGTTACAGTGTTTAGATTACCCGCCTGTTCTCCCTATAAACAACTTTATTAAGATGAAGCTTAAAAGAACATTTATTATATTTAAAAAGCAAAAAAGAAAAATAAATGGATTTGTTCTTTGGTATTTGGGGTATAGCTAAAATGAAGTAATAAAAGAATATAATCATTGGGTAGGATAGCAAGGGTGGCTGTCAATGTATATGGCGTAGGTGGGGCCAATACGATTAATAAAGACATTGTATTTTTTTATTACTTAAATTTTTATAATAAAACTGGCTTGCCAGCATCTAAAAAATAATAAATGAGCCCCTGGCCTTTATAAAGGTCGGGGGCTCATTTTTGTGTAGTGCTAACATTCATGCAAATATAACATACAGTAATTATAAGTAAGTAATCGATAGCATTTGCTGTTTAAAGGGCAGCGCTTTTTTTGGTGGCATGATGGAGACGCCATTTACCAGATCAATGGTAAAAAAGACTGTATATTGAAGAAGTTTTTAGGCAATTCTTTGGAAATGAACCCTTCCTTCAGTGAGCGGGTCTTACATGAACTAAAACGAACTTTCTATATAGGAAGAGGCAGATACACAAACCCTCCTGGTACGTATGCATCTCATTTTAAAAAGGAGAGGGAGAAATGAGAGACCTTGAACAAATTTATGAATTTTCAAAAGCATTTGCTGCATATTTGCAGTCCATTAATGTCTCTGCAATGAAGGATGCTTATACAAAAGAAAAGCTTTGTCATTTTCAGAAGGCTTTTGCTGCTTTACCTATGCGTAATCTTTCGCGCGATCTAGCACTTTTAATTTCCCAGATGAAAGACGGGGCGCATTCATCCGTTGCCAGCTTTTATGCTTTCCCCATTCTCCAAAAAATTGATTTTCTCCCTGAGGAAACCAAAAAAGCATTAGATAATTATTTGTCTCGTTTTTCAAAAGGCCAGTACTTTTCTAGTATAGGGCGTGTTATATCTGATCCCGGCCTTCAGAAGAAGACACTCAATTTTTTAAAGAAAGCAGGGGTTTTAGAAGACCGCTTTATTGTAATATGCCCCCGTTGTTGTAAAAGCCGCTTGTCTGCTTTTATGACTTTGTCGGAGAAGGAGGAGTTAGAGTGTCTCTTTTCACACCCTGAGAAAAAAGAAATCCTGGAAATGCATATAAGGGATCTTTGTCACTTATGCCAGTTTCAGTTTCCCTATGACACCATTCAGATTGATGAAATTCCTTTTCAAGTTTTAACAAAAGTAGTGATAGGAGTTCCGGCGCCTGGCCTTTGCAAGGAATAAGGGAAAGATTTTAATATATAATCATCGCTGGAGCAGTACTTACCGATAAAAACTTTAATAGGATCGCTATTTTGAGAGTAAGGTTATGGGGTGCTTTACTCTACGGTATATCAGCAAATGTAAAATCTATTCTGTCTTATACCATTTCATTCAACTGCTATTGTTTTGGGTTACACTGGGTTTGTAAACATAACTAGGTAATAAAAATAAGGGGAAATATTATTGCCATGGAAGTACGTATGTGTTATATTATTAGTCCGTCGCTAATACAGTAGCGTGTGGGATAAACCTATATAAGGTTATATTAATTATTTGGATATAATGTAATGAGAAAATTATTATTGACTAATTACATTCAAATGTACTATAATTATTTTCTGTCGCGTTTGATGTATCATCGATGAAGCGATAATACGAATTCTAATAATCATTTATCAAAATACTATTTTGATAAAAAGGTGTTGACTTAAAAGTTGATGCGTGATATGATTATTTAGCTGTCGTAAATGACTGCAAAGAGAATTGATCTTTGAAAACTGAACAAAATAAACGTCAACGTTTTAATTTTTATCTTCCATTAAAAACACCCCGTGTTTT
>NZ_JAVJNG010000056.1:0-6686 GCF_038806185.1 Domibacillus sp. 8LH
TACTTTAATTGGCTGATTTGCTTTTTCCCGTTCTACTAACTGTTGATAGATTGACATACTATAGCCTCCCAGATTTTTTGATAATGCGAAAATCTTAACATTTGTGAAAGTAATTCATCTTTTTGTTGATTATTATCATTTGTTAATTATATTATCATTTGATAATTCGAATATTACAGTATTCTGAAAACTCTGTCAAACATTTATTTTTTGTAATGGAAAAATGCCCTTAGCAAAGAAGACAAAGAAAATTCGTTGTTTTTGCTTAGATTCTAGTTTTGAAAATAGTTAATAAATAAAAACACTATGATAAAATGGGTGAACAGTTTTGAAAAATACACAAATCAACAGAAAGGAGCACAACCATTGCTTGCTGCTGAAAGAAAGTTGAAAATTATTGATTATGTACGAAAACATAGTGTAGCTTCAGTGGCGCAGCTTTCCCAGGACTTCGGTGTCCATGAAGCAACCATCAGACGAGATTTAAGTGAAATTGAAAAAGAAGGACGTTTAAGAAGAACACACGGTGGAGTAGTTCTTGTGGAAAGAGTGAGCTCAGAACCTTCATTCACGGTCCGCGTGAATGAACGTGTTGAGGAGAAAACGTCAATTGCTGAACGTGCGATAGAAATGATTAACGAAGGAGACAGCATTATTTTGGATTCAGGAACCACAACTTTTCAAATCGCCCGGTTGTTGTCTGCCAAATCCAATATTACCGTTGTCACCAACGACATTAAAATTGCAGCGGAATTGCAAAATAACAAAGATATTAAAGTAATCGTAACGGGGGGAGTACTCTCTCCTGAAAGTTATATGTTAAACGGCCTTTTTACAGATCATGCCTTAAAGAAGCTGCAT
The DNA here is from genome assembly GCF_038806185.1 of Domibacillus sp. 8LH. NCBI lineage: Bacteria > Bacillati > Bacillota > Bacilli > Caryophanales > Bacillaceae > Domibacillus > Domibacillus sp. 8LH. The sequence continues at coordinate 862 of NZ_JAVJNG010000056.1, forward strand.
GTGACAAAAGCCTTTATTGTCATTCCAGCGATTCATCCAAAGCTTGGATTAACTCATTTTGATGATCAATTTGTTTCTGCTAAACGCAGCATGATTGAATCAGCCGAGCAAACGATTGTGGTAACAGACCACACAAAACTCGGGGGTGTGTCTTTGCATAATGTAGCACCTGTTGCTCAAATTGATGTGTTGATTACAGGAAAAGAAGCCTCAGAAACCCAAATAAAACAATTTCAAGAAGCAGGGATAACGGTTTATACTGTTTGATCTCATTCATTTTTCAAAGTGCAGAAGAGTTCTTCTGCACTTTTATTTTTTTATAAATGTTTATAAATGTTTACTTTTTATAAAATTTTGATTGATTTTGTTCGTTTTGTGTTTTATGATGTGAACTATCACAAATTTTCAGACAAAAAGGAGTCTACACATGAGTACTGTTTCGGTTTCAAATTCAGTAGAACAATTAGCGATCAATGCCATCAGAACGTTGTCAATTGATGCAGTAGAAAAAGCAAAATCTGGCCATCCCGGCATGCCGATGGGCGCTGCTCCTATGGCCTATACGCTGTGGAGCAAGGTGATGAATCACAACCCTGCAAATCCTGAATGGTTTAACCGTGATCGTTTTGTTTTGTCGGCAGGACATGGCTCTATGCTTTTATACAGCCTGCTGCACCTTTGCGGTTATGATGTATCACTAGAAGATTTAAAGCAGTTCAGACAATGGGGAAGTAAAACACCGGGACATCCAGAATACGGCCACACACCGGGTGTTGACGCAACTACAGGTCCCTTAGGGCAAGGCGTAGCAATGGGCGTAGGTATGGCAATGGCAGAAGCGCATCTTGCTGCAAAATACAACAAAGATCAATTCGCTATTGTAGACCACTATACGTATGTGATCTGCGGGGACGGCGACCTAATGGAAGGCGTTTCAGCAGAATCTGCGTCTCTTGCTGGCCACCTGAAGCTTGGGAAGCTTGTGATGATGTATGATTCTAATAACATTACGCTTGACGGTGAAGCGAACCTTTCTTTTTCAGAAGATGTAGGAAAGCGCTTTGAATCATACGGATGGCAAGTGTTAAAAGTATCTGATCAGCATGATATCCAAAGCATCGAGCAAGCGCTGCTTGAAGCGAAAAAAGAAACGGCGAAACCAACATTGATTGAAGTGATTACGACATTGGGATACGGCAGCCCAAACAAAGGCGGAAAAGGCGGCCACCAAGGAACACATGGCTCACCGCTTGGCAAAGAAGAAGCGGCTTTAACGAAGGAATTCTACCAATGGCCACAAGAAGATTTCTTTGTTCCTGAAGAAGTGAGAGCTCATTACGAAGAAATCAAGGCAAAGGGTAGAGAAGCGAATCAGCAATGGGAGATTTTGCTCGCACAATATAAACAAGCCTTCCCTGAACTTGCTCAAAGTCTTGAACAGGCCTTACAAAACGGCCCATTATACGTTCAAGATGAAACATTGCCAACATATGAAGTTGGAGCCGAAATTTCCACCCGTATCGCGTCAGGGCAAGTGTTAAATGCTCTTGCTCAGCAAATTCCAAGCTTGCTTGGCGGTTCTGCCGATTTAGAATCATCGACTATGACCCATTTAAATGGATTAGACCGGTTTGCGCCAGGTCAGTATGAAGGGCGTAACGTCTATTTCGGTGTACGGGAATTTGCGATGGGTGCTGTATTAAACGGTCTGGCACTTCATGGCGGCGTTAAACCATTTGGCTCTACGTTCTTTGTTTTCTCTGATTACCTTCGCCCAGCCATTCGCCTGGCTGCTTTGATGAACTTGCCGGTTACGTATGTTTTCACACATGACAGTATTTTTGTTGGTGAAGACGGTCCGACTCATGAACCGATCGAGCAACTGGCTGCTTTGCGCTCGATTCCAAACATGACAGTGCTTCGACCGGCTGATGCCAATGAAACGGTTGCTGCCTGGAAATACGCAGCTGAAAATCAAAATGGTCCAGTGGCACTTGTACTGAGCCGCCAAAATATCAAGGTAACGGTTGAACGGGAAACAGCTCTAAACCAACTTGCAAAAGGTGCATATGTTTTAGCAGGTACTGAGCAGGTTGAGTATGACGTCCAGCTTATGGCAACAGGATCTGAAGTATCACTTGCTGTTCAGGTAAGAGAGCAGCTTGTTCAAGAAGGAATCAGTGCACGCGTTATCAGCATGCCATCTTGGGAACTGTTTGAAAAACAGACAGAAGAATATCAAGACAGTATTTTAGGAACAGACAATACATTAAATGTTGCTATTGAACTTGCATCGCCATTTGGCTGGGCAAATTACGTGGGCCGAAAAGGCTTAATTGTCGGTATTCCAATGTTTGGTGCCTCTGCGCCGGGCGCACAAATTGCCAAAGAATTTGGATTTACAGTAGAAAGCATTGTTTCTCAAATTAAGAAACGCTTGTCCTAATTTTTTATCATCACTTTAAGAAAAGAGGAAAAAATAATGAAGTTCTTTTTGGATACAGCAAACCTGGAAGAAATTAAACGAATCGTAAAACTTGGCCTGGTAGATGGTGTGACAACAAATCCTTCTATTATCGCGAAAGAAGGGGCAGATTTTAAAACACGTATTCAAGAAATTTGTTCAATCGTTAACGGCCCTGTGAGTGCAGAAGTTATTGGATTAACAGCAGAAGAAATGATTCAGGAAGGCCGTGAAATTGCTACTTGGGCAGACAATATTGTCGTAAAAATTCCAATGACCGAAGCAGGGCTGGAAGCAACCTATCAGTTAGCACAAGAAGGCATTAAAACAAACGTTACCCTCATTTTTACCGAAGCCCAAGGCTTAATGGCTGCCAAAGCAGGTGCTACATACATCAGTCCTTTTATCGGAAGACTGGATGATATCGGCGCAGATGGCATCAGCTTGGTTCGGAACTTAAAAGAGGTACTGCAAGGATACGGTTATGAGACAGAAATCATTGCAGCAAGCATTCGCAACTTGGATCACCTTGTTCAGTCATCTCTTGCTGGCGCACATATTGCAACTATTCCTGGCAGCATTCTGCCGTCTCTATGGAATCACCCTCTTACAACGTCCGGCATTGAAACATTTATGAAGGACTGGGGGAAACTTCAGGGAACTCTTAGCTAAAAAAATATACGTTTAATTTAACCATATAGAAGACAGTCAGGAAAATGTAACTTCCTGGCTGTCTTCTTCACATATAGGAGGAGATCAAATGAAAATTGTCATCGCTTCTGACCATGGAGGTATTACAATCCGGCAGGAAATTATCTCTCTTTTAAAAGAAATGAATCTTGAGTACATAGATCTTGGATGTGACTGCACTGCCTCTGTAGATTATCCAGATTATGCATTTCCAGCGGCCCAAAAAGTCGTAAGCGGAGAAGCAGACCGAGGCATTCTAGTATGCGGGACAGGAATTGGCATGAGTATTGCCGCAAATAAAGTAAAAGGTATCCGCTGTGCACTTGCTCACGATACATTTAGCGCAAAAGCAACGAGAGAACATAACAATACAAATATGCTGGCACTTGGTGAGCGGGTGATTGGTCCAGGTCTTGCACGTGATATTGTGAAGATTTGGCTTGAAACTCCATTTGAATCAGGCGGCCGGCATGAAACCAGAATTAATAAAATCAAAGAAATTGAAAAGCAATACGCTTAACTAAACAAAAGAGAAAGTGCTCCTGCGAAAAAGATTTCCACGCTTCCGATGTTCATTCAAAAGCTGATTTTTCGATGATAATTATATAGACACGCTTGGTTATGGCGATACAGCGTGAAAGTACAATATCGAAGGGCCGCCCTATATTTGCTTTCGGCGGCTCCTCTAAAAATGAAATAAATATGCATAAAAGCATCAACGGATTGAAATCTTTTGATAAGGATCAACACAGGTACTGAAAACAAAATTATAAAAAGTGAGAAGTGAATGCCACATGCGCAAGAAGGATATCGTTTATCTCTTATCGGATTCTGTTGGAGAAACCGCTGAGTTTATTGTGAAAGCGGTTGCTAACCAATTTATTAGAGGAGATCTTGAAATTCGTCAAAACTCTTATGTCGATAAAGAGTCTGATATAGAAGAGGTCATTATAGAAGCGAAACAAACGAATTCAATTATTGCCTACACGTTAGTTATAGACTCTCTAAAAGATTACCTTAATAAACGAGCAAATGAAGAGCAGGTTCTAGCGGTGGATTTACTCCATCCACTGATGAATGCGTTTATAACGAAGTTTGATAGGGAGCCGATTTGTCAGCCTCGAATGATAAGAAAATTAGATAAAGACTATTTCCGAAAGATAGAAGCGATGGAATTTGCGGTAAATTATGATGATGCCCGTGATGTCAAAGGTATTGTAAAAGCTGATATTGTATTAATTGGGGTATCAAGAACATCCAAAACGCCGTTATCTATGTACCTGGCTTACAAAGGGTACAAGGTGGCGAACATACCGCTCGTTCCTGAAGTACCGGCTCCTGAGGAACTGTTTAGTATTCCCAGAAATAGGTGTGTCGGTCTCGTTATTAGTCCAGGCAAGTTAAATGATATTCGCAGAGAACGATTAAAAACATTAGGCTTAAAACCAGAAGCGAATTATGCCCAGCTCGAGCGGATTCTTGAAGAGCTGGATTATGCCGAAAGAGTGATGAAACGAGTAGGTTGTCCTGTGGTTGACGTTTCCAATAAAGCGATCGAAGAAACAGCAAATTATATCATGGACATTTTAAACATTGAGATGAGTGTTTAATAATGGCTGAAATGATATACATCTTTGATGAAGGACAGAGAGATAAAAATAAAAGGGGAAAATCAATATGTCAAAAGAGATCTTTACTATTAGAAACAAAGAAATAACTAAAGTTTTTGAAGAAACAACTAGACAATACTTGGTAGGAAATCTGGGAAGGCCTCAAGAATTAAATCACTTTCAAGATGATAAATTAGAAATTGGCATTACATCTTATAAGGAGCTTAACTGTGAAGCACCACATTATCATACACAAGCATATGAATATCAATATATCATTAGTGGAGAAACAGAATACATCGATATTGAAACTGGAAAAGAATACAGTTTTTATGCAGGAGACTTCTATGTAACACCTCCGGGCATTCGATATGCACAGCGTTCCAAACCAGGAACAACAATTTTCTTTATCAAATCACCACCTGGTGATGATAAGGTTGTTATAGAACCATCAAAAGAAATTAAGGCATGGATGAAAAAGGTTAATGGATCATAATATACACCCAACCTAAAAAATAATCGCCCTTTATGATATTAAACAGTCAACAAATGACAGCTGAATCTAAAAACCCTTTAAGATTAATGTAGGACTAACTCTATAAAGGGAGACATAAAAACACCTTTAAGTTGAAAACTGGTATCGAAAATACCTAAAAACAACTTAAAGGTGTTTTTATATGCTGCTTTTTATATCGGGCAAAAAGTTTATTGTGAAGACGGTAAAATGCTGTCCAGAACAACTGAATATGAGCACTTGTAAGAGATAATTGGACAAGGTAATCCAAGCTGCGCGAGGATTGCCAGTTTTCTTTAGTAGGAGAACTTCAAGGTTCTAAAAAATTACTAAGAAAATTATTGACAGCCCTTTCATTTCTGTGTAAGATCGTATTAACAAATGTTAGTTGTTTTATCATTTGTGAATAATAAGTTAAAAGTGTAACAGGATTCACTAATGTTAATTATTTGAAACCAATACATGTATTCATTATAGGAGGGTATAAGGGATGTCTATTTATCAACAGTTAGTAGCTCGGGAAAAAGCAAATCAGCCAATTAAAGTG
>NZ_JAVJNG010000057.1:0-6683 GCF_038806185.1 Domibacillus sp. 8LH
TAAGTCCAATAGAATACCGGACTCAGGTCTTGGAAGCTGCCTAAACTTTTTTGTCTAACTTTATTGGGTCAGATCAATTCTGGCCAGCTTTTTCAATTGCAGTCAAAGAAAGTGTGGAAAATTTTTAAGTAACAGCTAACCCTTTACGCGCTTGCTTTGCTTGCCCGGCTGGCTGTTTGGAAAGCTTGGCACATTCTTTAAACGCACGCTGTCTGCAGCCGAGGCACGTTTCGGCATTTAAACGAGCTAACGCATAGTTTAACGCTTTTCCCGTACGGTCAAAGAAATATTCTTCACCGAGATGCTGATAAAAACTTGTGCTTGAAAGCAATTCTTTCGGCTGTCGTTTCAATCCTGACAGCAGTAATTGTCCGCCCTGATCTTTCAACTGATTGGCAATGGAAACAAGAAGTGCTTCACCTGAGGTGTCAATAAAAGAAACGTTGCTCATGCGCAGCAGCAGCACTTTTGGTTTTGACTCTAAAATGTGGTCAACGGCTTCTTCAAACTTTTCAGTTGATCCAAAAAACAACGGTCCTTCAATGGTATACATGCTGATTTGAGGACAGTTTTTACCTTGAGCAACCATTTCTGGCTTTACCAATTTGTCTTCTGGATCCGGAAGTACTTTAGAAACCTTTAAGCCACGGCTCATTTTGATCACAAACATAAGCAGGGCTAACAGCAATCCGGCTCCTACTCCAGTCGTTAAATCGGTGAAAACTGTTAACAAAAATGTAACAATTAGGACAGCTGAATCCGCACTTTTTGTTTGTACAATGTGACGGAATTCTTTTCGTTCACTCATATTCCAAGCCACGAACATTAAAATCGGCGCCATACTCGCCATTGGAATATGCGAAGCATAAGGAGCTAACAGAAGCACGACGAGCAGCACGACAAGGCCATGCACAATGCCTGATAAAGGAGAAGCTGCCCCGTTTTTAATATTGGTAGCTGTTCTGGCAATGGCACCTGTAGCGGGAATGCCGCCAAACAAAGGAGTCACCATATTGGCAATTCCTTGTCCAACGAGTTCCTTATTGCTGTGGTGTTTTTCTTTACTCATATTATCAGCTACAACGGCTGATAAAAGAGACTCGATTCCTCCTAAGGCGGCAATCACAAATGCAGCAGGCAAAAGCATAATCACTGTTTCCCATGTGATCGCTGGAAATTGAAAAGCCGGCAGTCCGCTTGGAATCGCTCCAAATGCCGTGCCGATGGTCTCTACTTGACCGCGAAAAAAGAAAAAGGCGATAACGCTTGAAATCAGCAAACCAGCCAGAGGTCCAGGTATTTTAGGAACATATTTTGTCATTAAAATGATTGTTCCGAGGCAGATAAAGGAAATCAGCACACTGATTGGATTAACTGATCCAATGTGCAGCATAATCTCTATCATGTTTAAGTGAAATTCTTCATGTTTCTTAATGTCTCGCAAACCAAGAAAGTTAGCGATTTGCCCGGAAAAAATAATGACGGCAATGCCGGCTGTAAATCCTATTGTAACAGGGCGCGGAATGAACTTAATAAACCGTCCTGCTTTCAAAAGACCGGCAAGGAGAAGCAGGATTCCGGCCATGAATCCGGCAATCAGAAGATTTTCATATCCATACTGGGAAACAACCGCAAAAAGAATAGGAACAAAAGCTCCTGTAGGACCCGCAATCTGGAATTTGGAGCCTCCTAAAAGCGAAACCAAAATGCCGGCAATAATGGTCGTGTATAATCCATACTCCGGTCTTACACCAGAAGCAATCGCAAAAGCCATTCCTAATGGAATTGCGACAACCCCTACGACTAACCCAGCAAGCAGATCTCTTTGAAACCGGCTGATACTGTATCCTTCAAATCTTCTTAAAGCGATCATGCATTCATTCCTTTCTTTTATAAAATTTAGATATTAAACGTAACTATGTAATATTGTAGTTATTTATTGTAAATAAAATGTTACTATACCATTACTATCCATAGGAAAATCGTTCCTTTTTTCGTAATAATCAGAAAATATAATAAAAGACCAAAATTGGGGAAAGAGAAGGGTTTTAGTTCATAAAAAATTAAATTTAATGTATAAAATTTAATATTTAATTGAAATAAAAGGATTGATTACTCTAAAATGATAAAAATTACCTTATTGTAAAATAGCCCTATTTAAAAAATTGTAAAAATAAATAAAAGAAATTAAAAGTTAAGAAGGGGAAATGGGAGTACCGCCAAGATTGGGTAAGTGGGCGGTAGTTCAATTAAAGACAATTATTCAGTTTATCGCTTAATTAAAGTAGAAAAAGCAGCCGATCGGCCGCTTCAAAATTCTATTATTTGTATCCTTAGTCTATTCAAACACTTTAGTCATAATCGTATTGCCCTGGCCGTTCCCTGAACAGAGAATTGCGATACCAATCCGCCGCCCTGTTTCAATTTATACGTCAGATCCAAATGATTTGCGAAACTTCCTTCATATGAACCTCTCCATTTAAACCAAAGATTTGGTGGAGAAGTTCATATGATTTTGTTTCTATCATCACTTCTGTCCTTTTCAAGAGTAATCTGTCTGATTATCGTTAATGACCACGTTTGATCTTAACCTTCTGTATGCTCCGGGTGCGGTTCCGTACTTTTTCTTAAATACTTTGCAAAAGTAGGAATAAGAACCAAATCCACATTCGATCGCAATATGTTCAAGTGTCATATTCGTGTATATCATCCGGTCAATGGCAGAGGACAAACGAATCTCTTGAGCATATTCAACCATCGTTTTTCCAACACAGCTTTTAAAGAGATGGACAGATCGTGATAGGCTGAGTCCTGCATGCTGCGCTACATCGTCTGCTTTGAATGTTGTCAGTGCATGCTCCTCAATATACCGCATCATACGTGTCACTGAATAGGGACGAGAAAAAGCAGGATTCGTTTCAGTGGAGGCCCGTTCGAGGGATAGACAAAGCGCTCGCAGCAAATAGCTGGTGATCATTTTGTTGTCACTGGATGAGGGCCTGCGTTCCTCAATGATGATATTCTGCCACAAGGAAATGAGGGTTTCATTAATCCCAATGTGTGAAATTGTCCGTTTTGCTGATCGGGACCACCATTCATCAAGCCAAGCGTCGTTGCAAATGAGGTAATAATCACCGCTGCCAACCTTTTCTTTAACAAAAAGTTCGTAGTGATCTTCTGGGTGAACCATTAAAAGATCGCCTTTTTTGATCAAAAGTTTCTCCCCATTGATTTTTGCTTCACATGACCCTTCCGTTTGCAAACGAAACAAATAACTTGCAGATCCAGGTTTGTGCTGGGAATAAAACCCCTGTGTGTGATAAGAGTAACCGCATACATGTATATCCATATCATTCACTCGCTTTTTTACATAATAGCAAAATTGTACATGTTTTAATTATATCATTTATGTTCATTTTTAATTGTCCGTTATATGCTGTAGTCAGATTAATCATATAACAAAAAAGGAGAAATAAAATGAAAGCGATTCCGGTAGCAGTTCAAATGTTTACTTTGCGTGATGAAAGCGAGAAGGATTTTGCCAGCACATTAAAAAAGGTAGCAGAGCTTGGCTACGATGGTGTTGAATTTGCAGGATATGGAGGGCTGTCCGCTGCTGAAGTCCGGACATTGCTGGATGAGCTAGGGCTAAAAGCCGCGTCAAGCCATGTGCCGCTGGACGAATTGAAAACAAATTTGGCACAAGTTATTGAAGATCAAAAAACATTGGGCAGTAAATTTGTGGTTTGTCCATATTTACTTCCAGAGCAGCGAAGTGAAGAAGATTATAGAGCGCTTATTGCCTTGCTGAATGAAGCTGGGGAAACATGCCGCCAGGAAGGTATTACGCTTTGCTATCACAATCACGATTTTGAACTGGACCGCTTATCAGATGGCCAGACGGCACTTGAAGCCATTTTTGATGATACGGACTCAAAAAATGTAAAAGCAGAATTCGATGTGTATTGGCTGACTAAAGCTGGGGAACAGCCGATTGACTGGCTTCGTCGTTATAACGGAAGAACACCTCTCGTTCATTTAAAAGATATGACAACAGATGAGGAGCAGTTTTTTGCAGAGCTGGGCACAGGCGGTGTGGATCTTGATGAGGTCCTGGCAGCAGGTGAAGAGTCCAATGTAGAGTGGTGGATAGTAGAACAAGATATGACTCGTAAGTCTCCGTTTGAAAGTATTGAAATCAGCATTAACTATTTAAAAACGAAACTGCCGCATCTTACAGGCAACTAAAAAGGGGGATAAAGATGGCAGTAAATGTTGGTGTCATCGGCTGTGGAAATATTAGTGGCATTTATTTGGAAAATAGCCGCCGCTTTCCGCAGTTTAATATTAGTGCTTGTGCGGATTTAGACAAGGCAAAAGCCGAAGAAGCAGCTCGTAAATATGGTGTTGAATCTGTATACAGTGTCGAGGAAATGATCGCTTCACCGGATATTGATATTATTTTGAACTTAACGGTTCCGCACGCTCACGCAACAGTAGCACTCCAAGCTATTGAACAAAAGAAGCATGTATACTCAGAAAAGCCGCTTGCTGTTTCATTGGAAGATGGAAAGAGGATTATGGACGCTGCACGTTTAAACAATGTCACAGTCGGTTCCGCACCGGACACTTTTTTAGGCGGCAGCATTCAGCTTGCCGGCCAATTAATGAAAGATGGAGTTATTGGAAAACCGGTTGGTGCAACCGCATTCATGATGTCACGGGGGCCTGAATCATGGCATCCGAATCCCGAATTTTTTTATCATGCAGGCGGCGGGCCGATGTTTGATATGGGTCCGTATTATCTTACGGCACTTGTCAGCTTGATGGGTCCGGTAAACCGCATTACTGGATCCGCTCGAATTACATTCCCAGAGCGTACCATTACAAGTGAAGCAAAATACGGAGAAAAAATTACCGTTCAAGTTCCAACTCATGTTACCGGCATTCTAGATTTTATAAATGAGGCCACGGCAACAATTACAACAAGCTTTGATGTATCTGCAGCACGCGCGCCATTCATTGAAATTTACGGTGAAGAGGGCACGATTAGCCTCCCGGATCCTAATCATTTCAACCAGCCTGTTTTAGTGAAAAGACACGATGAAAAAGAATGGAAAGAAATAAAGCCAGAAGGAGATGCTCTCGATAACCTGCGTGGAATCGGACTTGCAGATATGGCGGAAGCGATTGAAACAGACAGACAACCACGCGCAAATGGAGAGATGGCACTGCACGTTCTTGAAATTATGCATGGCATTCATCTGTCATCCGAACAGGGAAGGCATTACATAATGGAAAGCAGTTGCAATTGCCCGCCGTTAATAAAACAACCAAATGCAGCAGTATAAGACTGGGGAGGAAAAGAGAATGAATAAATTAAGGGTAGCGGTTATCGGATGTGGGAGTATTGCAAAATATCGTCATCTTCCTGAATATAAAGCGAACAATCAGGTAGAGATTGCAGCGGTATGCGACATTGTGGCAGAACGTGCAGAAGAAATGGCAGCAACGTATGGTGCAAAAGCCTACACCGATTATAAAGAGGTAATAGCTCTTCATGATATTGATGCCGTCAGTGTATGTTTGCCTAACTATTTGCATGCGCCTGTATCTATTGATGCGTTAAATGCAGGCAAGCATGTTTTATGTGAAAAGCCGATGGCTACTTCAAAAGAGGAAGCAGAAGCCATGATTGAAGCGGCAAAAGTAAGCAATAAAAAGCTGATGATTGCCCACAACCAGCGTTTCGTGTCTTCACATCAGACGGCAAAAGAGATCATCGACAGCGGCAAGCTTGGGAAGGTTTACAGCTTTAAAACAACATTTGGCCATCCAGGTCCTGAAGCGTGGAGTATAGATGGAGCTGGAAGCTGGTTTTTTAATAAAGAGCAGGCGTTTATCGGCGCAATGGGCGATCTTGGCGTACACAAATCAGATTTAATGCGTTATTTGCTTGGCGAGTTTTCAGAAGTAGGTGCGTTCATTGAAACAAATGCAAAACAAAATACGGAAGTGGATGACAATGCGGTTTGTATTTTAAGAACAGAGAGCGGCATTATTGGCACGCTTGCTGCAAGCTGGGCCTACGTTTCGGGCGGCGACAATTCTACAATTATTTATGGAGAAAAGGGTGTGCTCCGTCTAGAAGCAGATCCGGAATATTCCCTTATTGAAGAATACCGCAACGGTAATGTAGTGAATCATAAATTGGATAAAATCCAAACCAATGAAGAAGGCGGGCAGACAAACTCGCATGTAATTGATCATTTTATTGAAAGCATTCAGGAAAACAAAGAACCGCTTATCAACGGCGAAGAAGGCTTGAAATCTCTGCAAATTATTTTAGCGGCACTTGAATCACAGGAAACAAAGCAAATTGTTTCACTAAGACAGGAAGTGCCACTCGGATGAAATTAGGTGTTTTACTATTTGGTTTTTAGTAACCAAATGAAGTAAACCAGTATGAAGAAGCTGTTCTATCGAAACATAAAATTGCGAAGACAGAGGAACGAAAGAAATCCTCTGTTTCTTTTGATTTGTTATTGGTTGTATAAATTGTAGAAGGTCTTTTAACATTTCCATAACATGAAAAATTTCTTCTCAAGGGACCGTCAATAATTTTGTGTAAATGGCGAATCCCTTTTCTTGCAAACTGTCATTTAATCAGTCGTTTTAAACAT
>NZ_JAVJNG010000058.1:0-5255 GCF_038806185.1 Domibacillus sp. 8LH
AATCCACTGGGCGTCTTCTTCAGTAATTGCTTCTTTTTCAATCAGGCTGAGCACTTTATTGATATATTCGCTTACTTCTGTATATTGTTGATTTTCTTTTTTGCTAATTGTTTTTTCCATTTAAATCACTCCTATATAATAAATTAATTTTCAAACCAGCCGATAGGTTCCACACTTAAGTTAATGTTAATTTGCTTTACTTCCTGGTATTCTTCTAACCCATAGGTTCCAAGGCCTCTTCCAATCCCGCTTTGTTTATAGCCGCCCCATGGCGCTTCATTAAACGTAAAGTGGTACGTATTAATCCAAGTGATACCCGCGCGAAGTTTCTTAATGACACGCAGTGCTTTTGCCCCGTCTATAGTAAAAACACTGCCAGCTAGTCCGTATACAGAATCATTCGCCAGCTGGATCGCTTCTTGTTCATCCTTGAATTTCTGAATGACTACAACAGGACCAAAGATTTCTTCTTGAACAATTTTCATACTTGAAGTTACGTCTACAAAAACAGTAGGCTCTACAAAATAGCCTTGATCAAGTCCATTGGCAGTGATCCGGTTTCCGCCACAAGCTAAGCGTGCCCCTTCTTGCTTCCCAACTTCAATGTAACTAAGTACCTTTTCCAAATGCTCCGAGCTAACAAGCGGTCCCATTTCAGATTGTGGATCATGACCCGGCCCTACTTTGATTTTTTGGGCCCGTTCTACAAATCGTTCTACAAAACGGTCGTAAATCGATTCTTCTACTAAAATTCTGGATCCCGCTGCACAAATTTGCCCGCTTCCGGCAAAAATGCCGAACAATGCATAATCAACAGCTGTTTCAAAGTCTGCATCTGCAAAGATAATGTTTGGAGATTTCCCGCCAAGCTCCAAGGATACCTTTTTCACACTATCTGCCGCTTTTCTCATAATGTTTTTGCCTGTTACTGTACCACCGGTAAAAGATATTTTGTCTATCAGAGGATTTTCAACCAATTCGTTCCCTACAACAGCTCCCGCTCCAAATACCAAGTTGCAGACTCCTTTTGGCAGCCCCACTTCTTCAAATATTTCAACCAGTTTTGCAGAAGTTATGGGGGTTACTTCTGAAGGCTTAAATACTACTGTATTACCGGCTGCTAGGGCAGGCGCCAATTTCCAAACACCCATAAGTAATGGATAATTCCATGGAACAATCAGACCGCAGACTCCAACCGGCTCTTTGATCACCATCGCCTGCATGTCAGCTGGAACGTGGTATGTTTCTCCATCTGGTTTTGTGATAAGTCCCGCATAGTACCGGAAGCAAGCGGCTGCGTCCATTACGTCTGCATCTGCTTCCCGGAATGGCTTGCCGTTATCACTAATTTCTAAACGGGTAAGTTCTTCTTGATATTCTTCTAGTTTGTCTGCAATTTTAAATAAATAATTTGCACGTTCTGCGGCAGACAATTCTGACCAAATTCCGCTATCGAAAGCCTTTCTTGCAGCTTCGATCGCTTCTTTCATATCATTTACCGAACCTTCAGCCACATATCCAATGACCTTTCCATCTGCTGGATTTATAACAGGCCTGCTGTCACCTGATGTGGCATTTTTCCACTCCCCATTAATATACATTTTGAGGTCTACTGTTTTGGTTATTTCCATGTTTTCGCCCTCCATTCAAGCGCTTTCTATTTATTATAGTTCAAGTATATCTTACTTATGAATGACTGTCATTCATTTTTATTAATAAATTTCCATTTTGTTTAAACAATTTCCTTAAAAGTTAATCCAGCCTCGAAGTCGTGATGCTTCTGCTATTTTTTTCACACCTTTTATATAAGCCGCTATTTTCATATCTACACCATATGCTTCTGCAATCTGTAGGACTTCGTGAAAGCTCTCTTCCATTTTCTCCTGCAACCGCTGATCGATCAGTTTATCCGACCAGTAATAGCCTTGATTATTCTGGCACCATTCAAAGTAAGAAACGACCACGCCGCCAGAATTCGCTAATATATCCGGCACAATAAAAATACCTCGTTTATTCAAGATTTTTATCGCTTCTTTGGTTGTTGGGCCATTAGCAGCTTCAATAATAATCTTACATTTAAGTTGCTCAGCATTCTCTTTTGTAATAACGCCTCCAATAGCAGCTGGAATCAATACATCGCATTCTTTTTGAAAAAGCTCTTGATTTGTTATCGGTTTTCCTGAGTACTGCGATACAACACCAAAAGAGTCTCTTGTTTCCATGAGCCTTGGAATATCCAAACCGTCTGGATCATAAAGCGCTCCTAAAGCATCTGAAACTCCTACCACTTTTATTCCCAAGTGATATAAATATTCAGCCAGGAAGCTTCCTACGTTTCCAAACCCTTGAATGATTACTTTCATTCCTTCCAAAGGAAGTTTTTTTAATTCGCTTATCATTTGAAGATTGTATAATACACCTTTTGAAGTAGCTGTTTCTCTTCCTTCAGAGCCTCCTAAAACGAGAGGTTTCCCTGTAATAAATCCTGGTGAATCAAATTCACGTATATGATCATACTCATCTAACATCCATGCCATGATTTGAGAGTTGGTATACATATCTGGTGCTGGAATGTCTTTTGTAGGGCCCACAATCTGGCTGATTGCACGGACATATCCTCTGCTCAACCTTTGCAGTTCATTCATGCTCATCAGCCTTGGATCACATATGATTCCGCCTTTTGCGCCTCCGTAAGGAAGATTAGTGACACCGCATTTTATACTCATCCATCCTGCTAGCGCTTTTACTTCTTCAGGGGTAACATCCGGATGAAATCTTATTCCGCCTTTTGTAGGCCCGGTCGCATCATTATGCTGTGCACGATACCCTTTAAAAACTTGAATTTTCCCATTATCCATTTGGACAGGAATATTTACTTCCAAAAACCTCATAGGGTTCTTTAAAAAAGAAAATACCTCATCCGGATAGTTCAGAAAACTAATCGCCTCTTTTAATGTTTCTTGAAATTCTTCTAAAGGATTGGCAGTATCTGTTTCCTTTGCCGGAGAATCAATAACGTTCATCATTTTTTCTTTCATAATAAATACCCCCTTTGATCGTATGATGCATGTTAAACTTTTTCATCGTGCTTTATGTTTCCGATAAGAGTAACCTGTAAAATGTATTCCTTTCCTAGTGGCTTTATAAGCTGCTAAGGCACCTAAACTACTATTCAGGCACCCCCGCCTTTCATATTTTAATAATCAAGAAGTAATTTTACTTCTTTTTATTAAGATATAAATGAACTTGATAGCCCGTATTATTGCAGTGCTTACAGCCATTGCCATTACATGGTGTACAAACTGGACGTTTCAACGGTCATCTTCCTTCCTCTAAGCAATATCTATGAGTTAGCACATTCAAACCAGATTTCTACTTAAATGTTTCGTTAGTGGCTTTGACACTACTTATTCATTTACAGACAAGCATTTGTTCCACTACACATCCATCGTTTTATTATTTTCAATCAAGGTTGCTGGCTCAAGTTCTTCCATTTCACTAAATTCGATATTCCCCGGTTTTTTCTTAAACATTTTCGTCAAGTAAACAAGGTACAGAAAGCCAATAAATGACCAGGAAATTCCGAGAACAAGAGAGTTCTGCTCAAGATTAACCCATAATACAGCAACAGTGGCGGCACCTAACAAAGGCATAACGATGTAAGTGAAAGAACCTTTAATAGACATGTGCTCTTTTTTCTTAAAAACATAATGAGCAATGACCGATAGATTTACGAAGGTAAAAGCAATTAATGCACCAAAACTAATAAAAGAAGTCGCTGTAGCCAGGCTGAAGAAAACAGCCGTAAGAGAGAAGCCCCCTACTAAAATAATGTTTAATACAGGCGTTCTCAGCTTAGGATGTACGTATCCAAAAAATTTCTCAGGCAGTATTCGATCTCTTCCCATAACATACAATAGACGGGCTACACTTGCATGAGAAGAAATTCCAGACGCTATCGTTCCTGCTATACCACCGGCAATAAATAAAAATTGAAATATAGCTCCTCCCATTGAAGCTGCAATTTCTGGCGATGAAGCTTCTGGATCTTTAAAAGCTGATACGTCTGGGAAGACTGACTGAATAAAATAGGAGGCAGTAATAAACATAATCCCTCCAATTAATGCCGTTAGAAAAATAGCACGCGGTATCATCTTTTTCGGATTCGGTGTTTCTTCAGCGAGCATAGCTACAGCGTCAAAGCCTAAGTAGGAAAAACACAGCAATGTAGCTCCGGCAATAAGAAGGGACATATCAGCACCTTCCTGATAAAACGGCCGTACAGAAAAAGCACTGCTTGCTCCGCCACCATTTAAAACGTATTTGATAGCCATCCCGATAAATAAAAGAATAATACAAGCTTGGAAAATAACCAGAAAGGTATTAAAATTTGCTGTCGAGTTAATACTCAACAAATTCAACAGCGTTACAACTGCTACAAACCCCACTACCCAAATCCATCCCAGTACGGCCGGAAAGATTGATGACAAATAGATTTGAAAAATAAGCGCATTTACCATGGGCAAAAACAAATAATCCATTAAAGCAGCCCAACCCACCATAAACCCTAAATGTGGGTTAATAGATTTTTGTGTATACGTATAAGCAGATCCTGCAGTTGGATAAACCCGAATCATTTTCTTATAGCTGACAGCCGTTAAAAGCATAGCAGCTAATGCCAGGACATATGCAGTCGGAACATAGCCATTCGTCATCTCAGAGACAATCCCGAAGGTATCAAACACGACCATTGGGGTCATATAAGCAAGCCCCATTAAAATAAGATGCGATAGTTTTAAGGATCTCTTTAATTCCACTCTCTCTGCCTGCATGTATCTTCCTCCTTATCAGCTCAAATTTTTGGAATTAACTGACTATTTTTGTTGCTATCACAACCCTAGTACTTTTATCTTAAACTGATTGACTTATGTTTATTTACCAAGTCTATCAGGGTTTATTTTTAGTATTAAATATCTGAATGAAATTTCATCATATTCATTTCGTTTAAGGAGCAAACCCTTATTTTGATTTGCTCCTATAGAAAATTCTTTTAACTCTTATCCACCTGTTTGTAACCCATCAAGGACTTTCTTGAATGTAGCCACTACCTCGTCTACTTCTTCTTTTGCGATAGTCAATGGCGGCTCAATCCGGATCGTCTTCGAATTCACCAGGGTACCGGCTACAAGGATTCCTTCATCAAACATTCCCTTGGACAGGGCATAGCCGACTTCATCTTTATGGAACTCAATCCC
>NZ_JAVJNG010000059.1:0-4709 GCF_038806185.1 Domibacillus sp. 8LH
GAGCTCCTCATCTGTTTTAGGTCAAGTGTACGTGACCTTAATTTTTCTGTCCAGATAAGTGTAGACGCTCCAAGAAGCCCTTCTTTAATATAAGCGGCAATAAAGTTCCGATTCGTCTGCAGGTACTCTGCCGCTTGGTTTAAGGTTAAGCCTTCTAGCGTTGTAGGCATTGTTTGGATTAGCCGCTCAATTTTTTTTTAGAAAAAGGAAGCCTCTGGTTACCTCCGATCCTTCATAGGTTTTAGCTTTCCTTCCTGAACATACGCATGGACCGTAGAAATAGAGAGGCCACTCATCTCTGCGACTTCCTTTGTTGAGTAACAGTTCTCTTGGTTTATTTGAATGGTTTTATCTATCCTTTTAAAAAATATCTATTTTAATTTATATTTTCTTTATCTCAAAGGGGTTATGAATAATATCGATCATGTTATTCACCTCAAAATTATTTTTCTTATAACTGTCCCTAGTGCCTATTATTTTTGTAGACATACTGAAGAGCTATTATTCTAAAGAAGATAGTTTAGTTGCTGTGGATACAAATTCTTTCATCAAAACAACAGTAAAAAAGAATATGAATACAAGCGATTTACCGTAAAACAATTGAGAAGTGAATAGAAAATTGTCGTTTCCAATCAACATAAATTAAAAATTTAATTGACTAAATAATCTGCATATTGTAGAATGAAATCAAATCTTAACGCATACGTATGCGTAACTGATAAAAGAGGAAGAAGCTACTTAGGCAGTTACCATAGAAAAATTGCAAAAATGGCGAATACAAGGGCAAGTGAATCTAAAGTTCGATATGTCCAAATGCGAGTTCTATGATTTCAAATACAAATCTTGACTTACAATAGCGCGGCAACTTAATAGATAAATTTTTGCGTTAATATGTAAGCGTTTGATAAAGAAAATATAATCCATATAATCGATAGTCAAAAACTTGAGATTAGATATGTATTAGTAATTAGGGAATGATCTTTAATAGACCTTTAGATTTAGTGATCCTTCTTCTTATTTTTTTGCTGATTTATGCAAGCGTATGCGAAAAGTGAAATTCTAAAAATACTACATAGAAAATGGTGAAAAAAATGGAGAAATATTTACAAGGAAAGACATGTATCATTACAGGAGCTGCAAGAGGAATTGGGAAAGCATTGGCTGTCAAATATGCTGAACAAGGCGCTAATATTGTGTTGATGGATTTAAATAAGGAAATGGTTGAAGCCACTGCAAAAGAAATAGAAGCATTAGGAGTAACAGTATTACCTCTTGTTGTAAATGTGACTTCTTCAAAAGAGATTGAAGCTGCAATTAAAGAAGTTGAATCTCAATTCACAAAAATTGATGTACTGGCTAACTGTGCTGGTATCTCTACTTCGAGATTAATCTTAGATATCGAAGAAGAAGAATGGGATAGAGTGTTCAATGTAAATTTAAAATCTGTTTATCTGCTTAGTAAATATGTTGGAAAAAACATGATTAGAAACGAAGTCAAAAATGGAAAAATAGTTACAATTTCATCCCAAGCTTCAAAAATTGGCGAGCTTGGAAACGGGGCGTATTGTGCATCAAAAGCGGCTGTTAATTCGTTGACCCAGGTGCTTGCGCTTGAGCTGGCAGAATACGGAATTTCGGTCAACGCAGTTTGTCCTGGTTTTGTAGATACCGAAATGCTGCAAGAGGTGTTTCAAAAACGGAGCGTAATTGAAGGCAAAGCACCACAGGAATATGAAGAATTATTAAAAGGCCAGGTTCCAATGAAGAGATTAGCGACACCTGAGGAGATAGCAGAATTTATGCTGTTTTTAAGTAGCGAGAAAGCAAACTATATTACTGGTACTTCAATGACTATTGCTGGCGGGAAAACATTAATTTAATAGAAAGGAGTTTTTATCATGAGAATGAGTTTGGTGACAGATTGTTTAGGCTTCATGTCTCTAGAAGAAATGGCTGATACTGCCGTGTCCTTAGGGTATGAAAACTTAGAATTTGCATGTGGGAATTGGTCCAAGGCCCCACATGTAGATCTGGATGCTTTAATCGAGAGTTCCATTCAACGTGAAAAATTTGTAAACGTTTTAAAGGAAAGAGGCCTTTCAATTGAGGTTCTGAATTGCTCCGGTAACCAGTTAGCTCCAAATGAGGAGGGACGAGAACACCAGAAAGTTGTGGGAAAAACATTTAAACTTGCAGAACTATTAGGGATAAAAACCATAAACATGATGTCAGGACTTCCTGGAGGAGGACCAGGAGAGACAACTCCTAACTGGGTAACAACAAGCTGGCCGCCAATCAATCTTGAAATCTTAAACTGGCAATGGAGTGAGGTAGCATTTCCATATTGGGAAAAAACCGTGAAAGAGGCAAAAGAACATGGAATTGAAAAAATTGCTTTGGAGAATCATGGCTCCCAGCTCGTTTATAATGCGGAAACACTCTTTAAGCTAAGAAATCATGTAGGAGACATGATTGGCATGAACTTTGATCCTAGTCATCTGTTCTGGATGGGAGGAGATCCAATCGCAACGTTAAGAAAATTAGGACCAGCAATCTATCATGTTCATGCCAAAGACACACGTATAGAAAAAGGACTCGTTGATGCAGAGGGTGTACTTGATACAAAAACAATTGATAGTTTTTCAAATCGTTCATGGAACTATGTAGCGTTAGGTCATGGTCATGATGTTAGCTGGTGGAAGGAATTCTTTTCCGTACTGAGTATGGTGGGGTATGACGGACAGGTTAGTCTAGAAATGGAAGACTTAACGATGGATCCACTTACTGCTTTGAAAAAGTCGACTCAGGTATTAAAGGAAGCTCTGCCTAAAGATTTCGATTAAAAAGAATACATTGAATTTAATTGAAAAAGAGACCTTGATTACGTTCCCTGATCAATTATCAACAGAAAGGAAAGGGGCAAGAATATGAACAAACAGGCTAATCAAAATCACATATCATTTTTGAGCACCATTGTCTTAGTCTCAACATTCGGAGGTCTTCTATTTGGTTATGATACCGGCGTTATCAATGGGGCTTTGCCTTATATGTCGGACGATTTTAATCTAACTTCATTCACAGAAGGTCTTGTTACAAGTGTTCTTCTTTTAGGGGCTGCGGTAGGAGCTGTATTTGGTGGTCGGCTTTCGGATGGTATTGGACGGCGTAAAAATATCCTTTTCCTTTCAATCCTTTTCTTTATTGCTACGCTTGGTTGTACCCTATCACCAAGCGTAACGGGAATGGTTATCTTCCGCTTCTTACTAGGTATGGCTGTTGGCGGAGCATCAGTAGCAGTTCCTACATTTATAGCTGAAATGTCGCCCTCTGATAGAAGAGGCCAATTGGTTACCCGTAATGAGTTAATGATTGTAGGTGGGCAATTGTTAGCCTTCGTCTTTAATGCTATTCTTGGTAACCTATTAAGTGGCGAAGGAGTTTGGCGTTACATGTTAGGTATTGCAGGAGCACCAGCAATTCTTTTATTCTTTGGTATGCTTAAAGTACCAGAAAGTCCCCGTTGGCTTGTGAAAAAGGGAAGAAACGAAGAAGCGCTGCGTATACTCCGTAAGATACGCACAGAAGAGCAAGCGCTGACTGAACTCAAAGAGATTCAAACAGCTTTGGCTGCAGAATCTGATTTGAAAGAAGCATCGTTTAAAGATCTTACTGTGCCATGGATGCGTCGCATCGTATTTATCGGAATTGCTATCGCCATTGTTACTCAAGCTACTGGCGTTAACTCAATCATGTATTATGGAACTGAAATTCTCAGACAAGCAGGTTTTGCAACGTCTGCTGCATTAATCGGCAATGTTGCAAACGGTGTCATTTCGGTTTTAGCGACAATTGTAGGGATTTGGCTTCTTGGTAGAGTCGGACGTCGCCCTATGATGTTGACGGGTTTAACAGGAACAACCTTAACCCTTCTACTAATTGGGATCCTTTCATCTACGGTTGGATCATCTGAGGCGCTTCCATATGTGATGCTGGCACTAACCATCACATTTCTCGCTTTCATGCAAGGGGCAATTGGGCCAGTATTATGGGTTTCACTATCCGAAATTTTCCCGTCACGCTTAAGAGGATTTGGCATGGGTGTTAGTGTATTCTTCCTTTGGATGACAAACTTTGTCATTGGTTTATTGTTCCCTGTCATGCTTGATAAAATGGGTTTGTCGGTAACATTCTTTATCTTCGCAGGGGTAGGATGTGTATCTATCTTCTTAATGGCGAAGTTCTTACCTGAAACTAAAGGTCGCACACTGGAAGAAATTGAAGAGTCCTTCCGTACTTATTATGATGACAAAACAGATAAATATGATGGTATCAATCATATAAAATCTCAGGTAAATAAATTTTAAGATTACACACCTATGTTAGATGTAAACGTTGATATTCCTGTATCGATGACGCTTTTCCAGTGTTGAGCTGAGAGGTTTTTTATATGAATCTTTATTAAAACGGTATAGGTAAAATAAAACTCTATTCAAATAGGAAAATGCTTGTAAATAGATCCATCTCAACCATCAGCGAGCATTATTATTAACATAATATTGAAATCGATTTCAATTTCAATAAGAACATCTATTTCTAAGGAGGAATATATACATGTCAGCAATTAATTCCGAGGTGAAAACATTACAAAACTACATAAATGGAGAATGGGTGGATTCTCTGTCCAGCCAGACCGAGACGGTTGTAAATCC
>NZ_JAVJNG010000005.1:0-159999 GCF_038806185.1 Domibacillus sp. 8LH
CACTAGGCTATGTAAGCCCGATTGAATACAAACGATCGCCCCTTAAAAAAGCTGTCTGATTTAGTGTTGACAATCCAGGGTACTTTCAGGAAAACGCTGAGTTATCCTGATAAGGAAATTCCAACATAAAAAAGGCTAACTTCTCCGTAAATTCAAAGAGAAATTGGCCTTTTTCATTACTTCTTTAAAACAGCCGATTACGGAACAGACCTTGATCAGATTCATATGAAATGGGGTATTTAAATAAACCTGCTTTTATTACATTAAAGTTTCCACGCCTTGTTTTTCATCAAAATTCAGCACAGCGACTTTAAACAGATTTGAAATAAAAGCATGGATCAAAGCAGCCGGCAGAAGAGGAATAATACTCATGATCATCTTAACTTCATAGAAAAAATTAGTTTTTTCAATTTTTTTGCCTTTGATACGGCTTTTGAAGGCACTTAGTGCGATGCCGTAAATATTCCCAATCATAATTATTCGAATGACACCCAGTATTCCAAACGCTTTTTCAGTTCCATATACTTTCACTACGCGATTCCATGCTTCCTGGGATGGATTTCCTCTCGTATCGGCGTAATGCTGCGCAAAAACAATAGCCGACATTTCATCATCCGAAATTCCTTCCGTCATTCCTGATAAAAGCATTTTTATTTCCTTATCGCTCATCCCTTGTTCCAAAGCAATTTTTGTATGGGCATATGAGCAAACTTCACAGCCATTTACTGCCGTTACAGCTAGCATGACCCTTTCAATAAAATGTGGGGATATCCTATTCATTTTCTTGTTCTTTCTCATGTATTTGAATGTCCTTAGGCCTTTATAAAGAGCAACATAAAATTCTTTTGTAGTATAAATTTTTTTATATAATTCCTGTCCCATTCTTTTGTCTCCTTCCTACACAAGTAGTTGCTTGTAAACTAGCAGAAACTAGTAACTAAAAATTGCTGTAGCCCCGATGACGAGTTTTCTCCAATGCTTAATAATTACTGATCACCACAATAAAGAGCCACTAGTTCTGTTTATTTACATTTAGTCGGTGCAATGAACATTCGTTATGCACCTGTGGTTGGTGGTAAAAGTCAACCAGCCTAAGAACCTATAAGGTCTGTCTTAGGAGCGGTGATGACACACCGTTATCTTGAAGGCTGCTCAAAGCAGAAGTGAACTGAGAACGCTTAGTCATTCAAGAATCCCATCCGTACACCATTAAGGTGTAAGACTTGCCTCTTTAGAGGGCTTTTCTTAAAATGTAAAAAGAGAAAATTGAGCGAAATAAGCGCTTATTTTTGTCATTTGTCCGGTAAACACAAGCAATCCAAGCAAAATCATAATAGAGCCATTTATGACTGAAAGCCTGCCCAGATATCGATTAATCGTGCGAATGATGCTTACCGACCTGGTCATCATAAAAGAGAGCAGCAAAAAAGGAAGAGCCATTCCTAAAGAATAAAATGTTAACATCACCATGCCATGACCAAGCGTATTGCTTGAACTGGCAAGCAACAAAATAGAGGAAAGCGTTAATCCAACACAGGGCGTCCAGCCGAATCCAAAAGCCATGCCAAGCAGAATAGAGGAAAGCCAGCTTGTCGGCTGTTTCAATTGATGATCCCACTTCTTGTCTTTCATCAAAAAGGAAAATTGAAAGATGCCAAGCATTTGTAAACCAAAGATAATAATCAAAATTCCACTTAACTGTTCAATAAACGGACGATTGGCTGTAAACAATTGGCCTATAAACGTCGCTGATGCTCCCATTAAAATAAATACCATGCTAAACCCAAAAACAAAAGCCAAAGAGCGCTGAACTAAATGGCTCGCGTCTACCCTTAGCTTTTGTTCCTGAATGTTTCCGCCTGTTAAATGTGACACGTACGCCGGCAGGATTGGCACTACACATGGCGAAAAAAACGATAATAGACCTCCTACAAGCGCGATCCATAATGTGACTTGTTCCACCTTTTCACCTCTTCAATCTACATTTCTTATATTCTGAAGTCTGTTTATTAAAATTTAATGAAGATGATAAAAAGACAGAAGCAACTACTGTATAAAAAAGCTATTTTGTCCTAACAGGTTCTATAAAACGGTTTTTATGATCAAAAACGTAAAACATTTTTATGATGAAACAATACCGTGCTTTTGGAGTGCTTTATATCCTCCTTGCAGATTGATGACACGCTCTACACCACGGGCTTTCAACACACTTGCAGCAATTGCTGAACGGCTGCCGGCCTGACACTGGACAATTACGGGCTGTTCGTTTTTTATGCGACTGATTTCATCTGGCAAATCGCCAAGCATAATGTGCTCTGCCTCTGGGTGATGCCCTTCTTTCCACTCAGAATGGTTGCGTACATCAATAAGCTGACCTTCCTGTATTTGGGAAAATTCTTCCGCAGTGATTTGTGCGATTGTTTCACCGCCTTGTTCTGCTGTTTTAGGGCGAATAACGGATTTCACTTGATCTAAACCGATAGACTGGAGCGCCGTCAGCATGTCTTCCTGCTGTTCCTCACTAATCACTGCTACAATATCGCGGTCATATGGCAGCAGCCAGCCAGCCCAATTTGTAAACGACTTGTTAAGAGGAATATTATATGCGCCTTTTAAATGATGCTCAGCAAATTCCTTTGCCGGGCGCGCATCTAAAAATGATATATTCCTAACATCCAATTGGCCCACGTCCCCCATTACTTTTGGCGTTTCTGTTGGTAAACTTGCGGGTCCTTCCTTATTCATCTTTTTCATCATCGAAAAATATTTTGGCGCTTCGGGCTGATCACTCAAAAGTTCTTTAATAAATGAATCTTCATTATCAATTTTTAGCGCCCAGTTATTGACCTTTTCGTAACCAACCGTTGATAGAGGCACTGCTCCAAGTGATTTTCCACATGCACTGCCCGCTCCATGTGCTGGCCAAACAAGTACGTAATCGGGAAGCTCCTTAAAACGTTGAATGGATTGAAACATATCTTTTGCACCGGATTGGGCCGTTCCTTGCATGTTTGCCGCTTTTTCTAACAAATCCGGACGGCCGATATCGCCTACGAATACAAAGTCACCTGTAAACATTCCCATTGGAACGGAAGAACCGCCTCCTTCATCTTTTAAAAGAAGCGAAATGCTTTCCGGCGTGTGCCCTGGTGTGTGCCATACTTCCATTTTTACTTTTCCAATATGAATGATCGACCCATCTTTCACAAGTTCAACATCATATCGATCTATAAATTGATATTTCCAATCTTCGTTTCCTTCATCGGACAAATACATTTTGGCACCTGTTTTTTCCGCAAGCTCAATCGAACCTGATAAAAAATCGGCATGAATATGTGTTTCTGCAATTGCTGTGATGTTTAATCCTTCTTTTTCTGCTTTTTCAATAAAAGGAGCCACATGCCGAGCTGGATCAATCACAATTGCTTCTCCCGTTTTTTGACACCCAACCAAATACGTATACTGAGCTAAACGCTCATCAAAAAATGATGTGAAAAACATAAAATCCCTCCTATTTTTTATCCTACAAGTCTGTAATTCAGTCCTTGCCTGCATGCCACTGTGATGGTAATTTCCTTATCCATGTTTTAAATCCACCTTTCTTTAGTTATTCTTATATTTACCTCATTACGTATAACACCCCCCAAAAGTATATTTAGTTCAAACAATTTTCAGCCATTGTCACTAAATACATAATCAACAACTCCTAGATGGTCTATTAGTTTGGTAAATGAGAAAAGAGTTTTTCTAATCTCTCTTTGCTGACCGGGCCAACAATGCGTTCCCGGATAACTCCATCTTTATCAACGACATAGCTTGTAGGAATCGTATTCACTTTATAAAGATCATTTACAATTCTCCTCTCATCGTATATGACAGGAAAGGTAAGGCCGTTTTTCTGTACAAACTGATGAATGGTATCAAGGTCCTTATCAAGATGAGTTAAGTTTACTGAAAGTACAGCCACATCTTTCCCCTTGTACTCTTCATAAAAGTCCTGAATATGCGGCATTTCCGCCCGGCATGGCGGACACCAGCTTGCCCAAAAATTAACGAATACATTTTTCCCTTTATAGTCTGAGAGTTTTATATTCTGGTTTTCTCTAGTTTTCAACCCAAAATCAAGTGCTTTCTGTCCATGCTCCGTACCGGTTTTAATTTGTTCTGTAGTCTGGGATGATTCTTTGTTTATCGGGGATTTTGGTTTACCTGCGTATTGATCAAAGAAAAAAAGACCAATGGATAAAGCAAGAAGCAATAAAATAACTTTTTCTTTCATATTTTTTCCCCTTTTAATGGGATTTTGTAAAACAAAATAGATAGCAGCGGAAACATGACCGTTATCCATATTTCTATCAGCGGCGCTTCGTTAAGCATGTGAAATAATAACCCAAACACAATGAAGATGATGCCCGCTTTTTGTGGCAATGGGCTCTTAGCTTCCACCTCCCACAACCACATGATTAAAAAAACAGACGTAGCAGCCAGAGAAAAGATCGTCACAATTCCCTCTCTCTGAACAAAGCTAGTTAATACTAAAAAAATTCCATAAGATGCTGTACCAAATACAATTATTGCTTCACTTAATGAACACCAAATATGCCCCTTTTTTGCTTTCCATACTAAAAAGCCGATACTTATCAGTGCCCCAAGAAAAAATCCCTTTTCTCCTCCTGAAAAATAAATGATAGATAAAATCTCTGCTTTAACCATTGAAGGATTAAAGAGAATGATACTGAACTTCCAGACAATTCCCCAAATAAACAGACTGTTCATAACCACTTCGTTATTTTCGTGCGGGATTTGATGATGTCTTGCATACCATTTCACGATAAGCCATCCGCCCAGCAGAGAAATGAATGCAAGGATCCACTCCAGCGGAACCGGTAAATTTTCAAATAGTAACATCTGCAATTGGACGCTCTCCTTTTAAATTTCCCACTCTCTTATTTGAGTTCAAACGATGCCTGAATGGTAATGCAGTCTTTGACAGATTGAACCATCCCACAGTTTTTGACGGTTAAATTTATGTTTTTTTCTATTTTTTCTTGGGATAATCTTGAACCTCCTATGATAAAATGAAGCTAAATTTCACTGATTCGGTTTGCTTCTTCCTGTATCCGCTTAACGCCTGTAACGAGATGGATACTTTCAATATCCAGCCTTTGTTTCTCCGCGATTTTCGCAAAGGTCATTCCTGCACATCCTGCGATTGCGGATATAAAAAGCTCATAGGGTCGGAAGCCTTTTCCTATCTCCGTAGAAATCGGCAAATTTCCATGTTCATGCTGTGTGATAGCCAATTTTGTTTCTCTGATGGTTACATCCATACCTGATCCATCCCTTTTCTGTTCGTTTTCTTTATTTTCTCAAGCAAATGTTAAGGTTTGATGAAAATCTCTTATTTATCAGAACAAGGTCAAAATACTTACTATAAAAAATGAGCTTAATCCAGCTGGCTGGATTAAGCTCTCTTTTCATTTTGCATTTATCGCATTATAAATAGCGACTGAAAAAGCTTCACGTGTTGCATGATGCGTCCCATAAAACTTTTCCCCTTTAAAAAATCCTGTTTTATCGACAGAAGTCATCGTTACGATACCTTCATACGCCCAGTGCCCTGCTTTGACGTCTGTGTATAGAACGCTTGCCGCCGCTGTTTGTGATACTTTTAGATCGAATGCATGTTGAATGATGGAAGCCATTTCATTACGTGTCATTTCTTCATCCGGACGGAAAGTTTTATCCTCAAACCCATTGATAATGCCTGCTTCGCGGATGGCGGCAATATCATAAGCAAAACGGTTTGTTTTTGGTACGTCTTTAAAGTGGCTCATTACCTTAGGTTCCAACTTTAGAACCCGATTCATAATGGCTGCTGCCTGGCCTCGTGTGACTTTCTCATCCGGACGGAATGTACAGTCCTCAAACCCATTAATCACCTCTTTATCTGTTAATGATTTAACGGCTGTGTACGTTGCATCCGATTTTGCGACGTCTGTAAACCATTCTGGTGCTTTCTCTTCCTGTATAACGCGTTTTGCCCCCGCATACTTCGGTCCCCAATAAGGGTTGTCCATAGACACTAGTGCAACACCTTTGCTGGTTGTAGCATTTAATACCATGTTATTGCCTGCATACACACCTACGTGAGAGATTCCTTTTTTATATGTATTTGCGTAAAAAATAAGATCGCCTGGCTGAAGGTCACTTTTGGCTACCGATGTGCCGATTTGATATTGTTGATCCGTTGTGCGTGGGATTGAGATACCTGCTTCATTTTTATAAATATATTGAGTGAAGCCGGAACAGTCAAACCCGTTTGGTGTGGTACCTCCCCAAACATAAGGAACTCCTATAAATTTTTGACCATACTGGACAATGGCTTCTCCGATAGAGGCTGCTTCTGTTTTCACGGACAAAAGCGGAGAAATAGTTAAAAACATTACTGCGGCCAAGAACGTAACTAGTACTCTTTTTACTCTCTTCACTTTGTTCCTCCCAGATGACTATTTATATAATCTTTTATTTCCTTTATTTTATCAAAAAGGACGAAACTTCTATTTTAAGTTCCAATGACAAAATGATTGATAAGTAAGTCATTTTTGTTGAAAATTGATGGAATCTGCACATACATGAAACAAAAGGTCGTTTGTTTTTTAGATACATAGAATCTTATTTCCAATAAAAAATCTGCTGAATAATTAAAGCACATTCAGCAGATTTTTTAGTTTAGTTTTATCAACTTATGGTCTATACTCGATTTTTCTTTCAGATGGCATTCGGCCCATTTTTGGTTTGAATCTTCCACATTTATTTTCCATAAGTAACCGATTCCTCTTGCTGTTCTCAAAAACTCATCGATTGGAAATCCCACTTCCCGAAATTTCATTCTAATATTTCGAATATGAGAATCAACAGTCCGTGCATCGATATGCTGGTAGCCGTCCCAAAGATGTGATAATAGTTTTTTTCTTTTTATAACTTGATTAGGATGATTTAAAAAATACTCAATTAACGCATATTCTTTTCGTGTGAATGGTAAAAGATTGCCCTCATACTGTATTTCAAGCAATTCTCGATTTAAGACGATTCCTTTAAAATACAGTTCTTTAGGGTTGCTACTAGCACTTCTTCTTAAATGAGCTTTTGTCTTCGCAATGAGAATATCAATATCCATACATTTTGTCACAACGTCATCTGCTCCGGCATTCAAGGCCTGCAATATAAAAATTTTGTCATAAGTTTCTGTCATGATTACAATTGGAACAATGGAACATTCTTTTATCTTTTCACATAATTGAATCCACAAAAGTGAAGGTAAAAGAATATCTAAAATAACTAAATCAATCCATTCATTATGTACGATATGTAAGGCTTCTTCAGCAGAGTGAATTCGGATACAGGATACCTCGTTTGGCTCAAGCACCCTGCAAAATTCGTCTAGTACAGCTCTTTTTTCTTCCACTACTAAAACTTTATACAAGCCACCGCCTCCTTTCTTTTGACTGAACAAAAGTTGAAAAGTGAGAGAGAATATCGGGCCTTTACAAAAGCAGTTAAGCCCTTAAAATTTGCAGCTGATTCTCACTGTATTCGTAAATAAAGTTCAATAAAAGTATGGAGGCTAATTGTTAAGAAATGATTAAGATAACGACTTACTTCTTTGCAAGAGGAAGGCTGATCCAAAAAGTGTGATTGTTTCCATCAGTTTCAAGACCAATGGTTCCTTTATGAGCGGTTACAATGCTTTCTGCAATTGCTAGGCCAAGGCCTGCACCTTCTGACTTCGTGCTCCTTGATTCTTCAAGACGGTAAAACCGTTCAAAAATCAATTCTTTTTTTCTTGGATCGATAAACTGTCCGGTATGAGAAAAAGAAATAATATATATTTGCTCTTTCTTTTCTCCCTTGACCGTCAAGTTCTTCCCCGTATCATAGTCTGAAATATTCTGGAGAATATTTGTGAAAACTTGCATGAGTCCATCTTGATTTCCAGGTAAAATGGCTTCTTCAATATCGAAGAGGGCATCGGCGAAATGGATATTTATTTTCAACTGAAAGGCGGTTAATGATTCCTCTAGTACTTTTTTGATTTCTAATTGATCTAGTGTCTTCTTTGAAAGATAGATTCCATTGTTCCACGCGTTTAATTCAGTAATCAGTTCAACAATTCTTGTAATACGACGGGATTCTTCAAGAAGTGAACCAAACAATTCTGTATTCCCTTCAATTACCCCAGTTTGCAGGGCTTCGAGGTAACCATTTATATTTGTTAGAGGTGTCCTAAGCTCGTGTGCAATGTCCTTAAGCATTTCTTCTCTTTTTTCTTGGGCAGACTGAAGCGACTTCGCCATGGCATTAAAATTTTCAGCCAGTTCCTTTAACTGACCTGATGTGGATACTTCAACTTTTGAAGGTGTTTCGCCTTCCTTGATTTTTTTTGCTGCCCTGGACAAATCTATGATGGGATCTACTATCTTTTTGACTGTCACGTAGTGGAATACGCCCACGATAATAAAAGCAAAAATGCTCACTTTCCACAGAAAACCGTCTAAGGTTTTAACAAAAACAGGACCTGTGACATTTTCAGCATTCACCAAAAAACAGGCGTACTCTTTGACAGAGAAGCCCGCTAGAAGAATGACTAGAAAAATAACCAGGCTGTTTAGTAGGATAAGTTTTGATAAGAGGTTGGACATTTTCCTATTGAGCCACAAACTTATACCCCATTCCCCGCACAGTTTGAATATAGTCTTTCGGTGACTTTTCTTTAATTTTTTCTCTTAAATGCTTGATATGCACATCAATGGTTCTGTCAGATACTTCTTTCTCATGATTTTCATAGATAAAGGATAAGATCTGCTCTCTAGATAAGACCTGCCCTGGATGCTTCATAAACAAATGAAGGAGTTTAAATTCAAAACGGGTTAGGTCAAGCATTTCTTTGTTTATCCATGCCTCTCCTTTTGCGGGTTTAATCGTAAAACCTGTAAAGCTTAGCTTTCCACAGCGACTAGCGGTTCTTCTTAGAACGGCTTCGGTCCTGACTATTAATTCAGCGGGACTAAATGGCTTTGTTATGTAATCATCTGCACCTAGTTTGAACCCTTGAATCAGATTGGCTTCTGATACTTTGGCTGTAAGCATAATAATTGGCATCATACTTTTTAAATCTTCCCGAACCCACTGACAGAGTTTCTCTCCATTAATTCCTGGCAGCATAAGATCAAGTATTAATATACAAGGATCCAGCTCCTCAATTTTTTCTTTTGCTTCGCACCCGTTAGCGGCCTCTATTACTTCATATCCTTCTTTAACTAAATAAATTTTTACAAGGTTACGGATTTTGGGGTCATCTTCTACAAGTAAAACGGATTTACCGATTAAGTGGTGTTGCATTAAAAGAAACCTCCCTTTTTAGGACGTAAACAAATAGGAATGGGAAAAACAAATATCCTGCTTTTCTTCTTTCAATGATCAGTTTTAGAATATAAATTAAGTAATACGGCTGGTATACGGATGTGTTTTTTACTTATTTTAGGGTTAATTCTCTCCTGATACTTCCCATCAGCTGTTTTTCCTGTTTCACTTTTAGACCGGCGACTTGTATGTTCTCCATTGTTTTCCGATTGATATTAGCACCCCATATTCTAACAATCAGGGGGTTTGCTGCATCCATCAGTTTGCCAAGAGCAGTGTTATCGCTGCGCATGTGTTCAAGCATTAATATCTTCCCGCCAGGCTTTAACACTCTCTTTATTTCTTTTAATCCTTGGATAGGATCAGGGACTGAACAGAAAACACAAGCCGTAACCACGGTATCAAAGGATGCATCGGGAAAATCCAGCTCTTCTGCATCCATCTCAATGAGTTTAACAGGAACCGGGGCTTTTTCAGCTTCTTTCTGTGCCAGCTTTATCATCTTCGGGCTAAAATCAATTCCTGTTACATGAGTTACCTTAGAAGGATAAAATGGAAGGTTCGCACCTGTGCCAATCCCAACCTCCAATACCTCCCCTTCTGCCTTGGCAAGCATCTCCCTGCGCCATGAAGAACGGATCATGTTATCCATCGTATTAAATACCGGGGCAATCCGGTTGTATCGCCTTTTAATTAGTTCTGTTTGTTTAGACATATTGATCTTCTCCTGTCCTTATCACTTTTTAATGTAAGCATCATGAAAGAAATTTGAATTCAATAATGGCTAACTAATCAACAAAGCTAGAGAAATAATATATTGCATGATAGCCGGAAAGTTGAATGCTTTCCTGCACTGAACTTACTTTTTTAAATCCGTACTACCTAGGGAGACTTCTTGATCATTGTTTAGGTTTTTGAAAAATGGATTGAATAATATGACTGGTGCCTTGATGAAGTTTCCCCTCGTTTCGTTCCGCTTCACCTGTATAAAAATGCTGGACATACCATCCTTCAAATGCATTTAATAATTGAACAGGCGTATGCAGCAGATGAATATCCCGGGGGCCGCCAGAATGAAAACGCAGTTGTTCGGTTGAATACAATTCAGCTACATACAAGCCGCCGGGTTTTAGAGATTTTTTGATACCCTCCACCGTCTTTTCAAAAATAGGCTTTGGAAAATGGCCGAATACATGAATGACCGCATCCCATTTATTTTCAGCCCAATCAGCCTGGGCAAGATCGCAAAATTCAGCTTTTACCGTGACTTCTCGTTCTAAAGCTAAGCTCTTCGTTTTTTCAATGCCTGAAAGAGCATAATCCCACGTTGTTACGTGAAAGCCTTTTTGAGCTAAAAATACTGCATTGCGGCCTTCTCCCTCTGCAATGGAAAGAACTTCACCTTCTTTTTTGATTTTTTCTGCAGCTATGCGAATAATCTCACTCGCTTCTTTTCCATACACATATTCTTTTTCTTTAAATCGTTCATGCCACATATTCACTTTTCATTCTCCTTCCGTTATTTACGATATCAGCTGGTTTTCTTATCCTTGAACTTGTTAACTGCTGGTTGCTTTATTCGAATAATAACATTATCTAAAAAATCCTGACTATTCCCATTACGTTTTAGCCAACCCTTTTATCCTTCACTACTATAAAAGCATCCCTGGCATATCCTGTTTTCCTGATTAAAAGATTTTTTCAATCGCGACGATAAGTCCAAACACCACCCAAATTAGAACACCTGGGCATACTTGGGGAAATTTTCTGTTTTGTGTTCCATAACCGTTTTTTTCGCATGTTCCACTTCTACAGCTAAATAAATGTCTGACTTTCATGGGAAGCACTACCCTCTTTTCTTGTTTAGGTTACAGAATGTCCATCCATATTTTAATCGATGTACCCAAAATAAGTAATGCCAATACCACCTGGAGTATTCTTATGTTTACTTTTTGGCTAGCTTTGGCTCCTAGCGGTGAAGCCAGTAAACTGGCGATAATCATGATTGCTGCCGGCTCATATAAAACCTGCCCGGTCGTGATTTTACCCACCGTCGCACCAATTGATGAAATAAACGTAATCGCAAGGGAAGTAGCAATTGTCATCCGGGTTGGGATTTTTAAAACAACGAGCATAATCGGTACAAGAACAAAAGCCCCGGCTGCGCCAACAATGCCTGCTCCCACTCCGACCACAAAAGCAAGCCCTGCAGCCAGCCATTTATTAAAAGTCACCTGATCAAGTGGAATATCATCCAGCCCTTTCTTTGGAAGAAACATTAGAATGACCGCAATGGCCGCGAGTATGCCATATACCACGTTAATGCCGCCTTCTGACATCAAGCCAGAGCCGTAGCCGCCGATAAAACTTCCAATCAGGATGCTGGATCCCATGTATATAATCAGCGTTTTGTTCAAATAGCCACCTTTTCGGTATGTCCACACCCCTGCGATTGTGGCAAAAAAGACTTGAATAGCGCTGATTCCAGACACTTCATGGGTACTAAATGCCGTCAATCCGACCAAGGGAGGGATATATAACAGCATCGGATATTTAATAATCGACCCTCCGATCCCCACCATTCCGGAGATAAAGGAGCCGGTAACACCGATTAGGAAAACCGTTACAATAAACGCAAGATCCATTTGTTTCTGCTCCTTTCAAAAGAAGAAAAGATATCAAACGATATCTTTTCCTTTTCTTATCAGCTCTTTTTAATCCAGAACTTTAATACATTGCCCTCTTCTGCAAGGTCCAGCAGTTCGTGGCCGCCTGATTTTGCCCAGGCCGCAAGGTCCGCTTTTGCGCCTTTATCTGTCGCATGGATTTCCAGCACTTGTCCGGATTCCAGTTCATTCATCGCTTTTTTCGTTTTCACAACCGGCATTGGGCAGGCAAATCCTTTGGCGTCTAATACTTTATTTGCGTTCATGTCAATCTCTCCATTTCTGTTTTTAATAGTTGGTTTGTATTTTATCGAACCGCACAGCGGTTTGGCCCGATTTCCATTTCACGCTGCTGTTCTTCGTCCGGCGTGATTTTCCCCATATTGGTCTGGCGGATCTCCTGATACGCGTTTGGCTGTGGCGGCAGGTTGCCGGTTACCAGCTCTCTAAATTCCGACTCGTCCTCAATATTCAAGCCGTGGTTTTTCTTAAATAGTGTGCCGAGTTTCTCGGATACACTCCCATCCTCATTCAACTCTTCGGTAATCATAAAGTGGGCAGGCAGAACAATCAGGTCATCGGATAGTTCTTTGTAGCGTTTATAAAGCGTCTCGCGCAGATCCCCTACCCAATCTTGTGCCAGTCCGGCTAAATCAGGACGACCAATCGAGTCGATGAAGAGAATATCTCCTGACAGCAGGTAAGCATCATCTACAATAAAGGATGTGGAACCAATGGTATGGCCTGGCGAATATACAGGCTGAATCGCAATGGTCGTGCTGCCGATCTTCACATCTTTTCCTTCTTCTAACGGCTCATAACTGAATGTGACCTCTTCGGCATCTTTTGGCGGAAGCCAGTATACAGCTCCTGTGGCTTCGGCGATTGCCCGGCCGCCTGAAATATGGTCGGCGTGAAGGTGTGTATCAAACACGTGTGTAATCTTGAGACCCTTTTCTTTTGCAAAATCCAGGTACACATCGGTCATCCGAGTCGCATCAATTATTGCTGCTTCTCCGTTTGACACCAACATGTAAGAGAGGCAGCCCTTCCCGATACGGACAAACTGGTACAGTTCGCCGCCATCTTTTAAATCGCCTGCTTTCACCGGCTCCAAGTATTCGCTCCAGGCTTTCATGCCGCCTTTAAGATACGAAACCGTTAATCCTGCTTCAGAAAGCATATCGGCTACCATAATGGATGAACCTTCCTTGGCACAGACCACCACGATTTCTTTGTTCTGTGGAAGCTGCGGCAGGATCTCTTCTACACCATCCAGAAGATCAAAGTAAGGGACATTTAAGTGCTGAATATTGTCCCCTTCCACTTTCCAATCCTGAAAGGCATCTTCGTTCCGGACATCTAAAATAAAGAAAGACTCTTTTTGAATCACTTTTCTTGCGACTTCTTTCGCTGTCATCACATGTACTGACATTCTACATTTACCTCCTACTGTATATTTTGATTTAAAAACTTTTAGTTTTTCTTTTTTTATTTTTAGAACGTTAACGTTACATCCGCATCTTTTGCAAATTCTAAAAAGGTAACGGCTCCGCCTACTTCAATCCCGTCAATAAAAGCGTTCTTCTCAAGCCCCATGACATCCATCGTCATTTGGCAGCCGATAAAGGTAACGCCCATTTCCTGCGCCATCTCTACCAATTCCGGGATAGAAGGCACATTTGACTTTTTAAAGCCTTCGGCAAAATGTTCTTTTCCTTCCGGCATAGGAAGCTGCTGGTATGCTTCTTTGTGAATGAGGTTAAGCCCCTCAAAGGTAAAGAAAATCGCTACTTCCTGATCACTTGCAGCAGCTGCTGTTGCAATGTTATACACTTTATAAGCATCAAATAATCCACCATTTGCGGCAATAATCGCTGTTTTTCTAGTCATGTTTTTTCCTCCCTTATTTAACCGTTTTTCCTGTCCAGTCACACATGCCAGGTACTACGTTGATTAACTTTTTAAAGCCTTGTTTGCTCATTATCTGAGCAGCCAGTTCACTTCTTCGCCCGGAGTGGCAGATGACATAAATAAGATCATCTTTTTTTAATTCATCTGAACGCTGTTCCACTTCACCAAGAGGGATATGGATTGCACCATCAATATGCCCTTCCTGGTATTCTTCTAATTCACGTACATCTAACACCGTAATATGTTCGCCGTTTTCGACTTTTTCTTTAAAGTCCTTTAATGAAATTTCAGGAATCACAACCGTTTCTGATACCGAACTTGCTCCACCCTTACGAAGGTAGTGCCGAAGAACATCCCCTTCAATTTCGGTTCCTAAATATTCATGACCGCCTGATTTTGCCCATGCCTGCAAATCAGCCGTTGAGCCTTTATCGGTTGCCTGGATTTCTAATACCTGGCCCGGTTCTACATCCTTCATCATTTTTTTCGTTTTCACAATCGGCATTGGACAAGCCAGTCCTTTTGCGTCTAATACATGGTTTGGTGTAATCATTCTATTTCCTCCTATTCTTATAAACCACCCAGGGTATATTTAAAGGCAAAAAAATTATTCGGTAGGTCCCTGCCACTCATTCATACCGCCCGCCATATTGATCACTTTGTATCCGCGTTCTTCCAATAGGTTAGCAGCCATTGAGCTACGGCCGCCTGAACGGCAGACGACAATATGTTCCTTTGACTTATCTAGATCCTGCAGACGGAATTCCAGCAGTCCCAAAGGAATATTGACTGCTCCCGGAATCTTGCCTGCGGCAACTTCATCTGTTTCACGAACGTCGATGATAGAAAGCTCTTTTCCCTGAGTTACTAAAGTTTCCACTTCATTTGGCAGCATTTGTTTCATTACAATTCCTCCTCATATCCTGATCACCAGGCACTCATTCCGCCTTTAACATTCGTAATGTGCTTAAAGCCGAGCTTTTTCAAGATTTTGCTCGCCTTACTGCTTCTCATGCCGCTTTGACAGATCACAAACACTTCTTTTTCTTTTGACAGTTCATTTGCCCGCTTTTGAAGCTCATGCAGGGGAATGTTTTTAAAACCATTAATCCGGTTCGCTTGAAATTCATTTGGTGTCCGTACATCGATAAACTGATGGTTCTTCGAGTTTAATTCTGATTTTAATTTAGTTGTTGTAATATGCTTAACGCCTTTAACCGGAGCAAACCTGCGATACAAAAACCATGCCAGGTATACACCTAATAATATATTGATGAACGTACTTGTCTCAAACACCGTATTCGATACCCCCTTTTCTTTATCCATCATTTTAAATGAACAAGTTCACATTGCCGTCTTCTGCATCCGCTAAGTAAGCTGCTACTCCTGCATATTCAATGTTCTCAAGCAGCTCTTCCTGCTGAAGACCAAGAAGATCCATCGTCATTGTGCAGGCAACCAGTTTTACATCCTGTTCCTGTGCCATTTCAATCAATTGCGGAAGGGTCACCGCATTATGTTTCTTCATTACGTGCTTGATCATTTTTGGGCCCACTCCAGCAAAATTCATATTTGACAAACCCATTTTATCTGCACCGCGCGGCATCATTTTAGCAAACATTTTTTCAAGAAATCCTTTTTTCAGGGTCAATGGTTCATCCTTACGCAAGGCGTTTAATCCCCAGAAAGTGTGAAAAATCGTTACCTCGTGATCGTAAGCGGCCGCTCCGTTTGCGATGATGTAAGCAGCCATTGCTTTGTCGTAATCACCGCTAAATAAAATAATGTTTGTTGTTTTCTTTTGCTCAGTCATCTTATTCTCCTTTACTATTACCCGTATGGGTATGTTAAAATTTAAAAATTTTTTTGTTTTGAATGAAGAAACAAATTATTCTTTTCTTCTCTTCGGTTAATAACTTATATTGACCTAACCCCATATACCTATATGGGTATATTAAAATAAAAAAATAACTTCGTCAACTGTTTAAATTGATTTTTTTAATTATCTGCTCTTTACCAGCAGCTCTACCGCTTCTTTCACCAGGGTATCTGTTCCTTCCCCTGCTTCAATGTTTTCTCTAATACACTGTTCCAGGTTTGTGCTAACAATGACTCCCATTGTCCGGTCAATAGCACTGCGTACAGCCGACAATTGCATCACGACTTCCTTGCAGTCTTTCCCTTCTTGCATCATGTTCATGACTCCTCGAATTTGTCCTTCAATACGCTTTAACCGGTTTTCGATTCTTTTATCGTATACCACAGCAAATTTCTCCTTTCTGTTTTTGGTTCCATTGCCGTTTTGTCAGTGAGTAACTGGCCACTTCAAAGCCTTTCGCTTTCAAATACCGTAAACCTAAATTTAACTCGAGCTGATCTGTGGCTACCACATGAATGCTAAGAGGCGGAATTTCCCGATAGTTCCGCTTGAGATAAGCATACGGAATATTCATATATTGCTTGTACTCTTCATTTTGGGCGTCACGGTAATCTCTAATATCTAAAATCATCAAGTCATTCTTAACAAAATGACTTTCTTTTATAAAAGCAATTCCTCTAACAGGACAAAGACGTCTATATGGTATAACGGCTATTGAAAAAAGAAACAAACTAATCAACAGAGAAATAATGACTTCCCCTCCTTGCTATCAATAGTGTATGGATACATACTATACCCCACAAGGTATATTGTCAAGCGTAAAATGATTTCTCCAGCCTGCCCAGTATTTCTTGAAGGGGCTGATAAGGCACTTTTTTAAGATATCAGTGGTATTTATTAGTTAAGATTAGTATGGCAACAAGGTAAGATTTAATCGAGTTTTTCGTGTTCTTTTGATAGTCTCTTTGTTTATCGAGAAGAACGGACTGGTACTGATGGCGGTAGAGGTTAATCCATAAGTAAAGAACGCTTTTTCATTCCTCATTCGAAAAATGTTGAACCGGTAATTCAGCATCACGTATTTTTAATTTAAACCAAACAACAGTATATCAAGAGCACCGTCCATATACGGGTAAGAGTACAACCTTTCATTTAACTTAAAAGCGAAAGTATTTTCACATCTAATACAACGAAAGAATAT
Organism: Domibacillus sp. 8LH; assembly: GCF_038806185.1. NCBI lineage: Bacteria > Bacillati > Bacillota > Bacilli > Caryophanales > Bacillaceae > Domibacillus > Domibacillus sp. 8LH. The sequence goes on from NZ_JAVJNG010000005.1 coordinate 17,084, forward strand.
CTATGCTTATTAATCCTCTTTATTTATCTGTCCAGTTGAGTGTAGACAGTCCAGCATTTTACCAATTTCACATTAAATCAGTGAAGAAAAAACAAATATTAAAAGCAACTTTGAGTAACAACGAGGAGAGAAATTGATTAAAAATCAACAATGAGCGTCCCATTATTTTGCCAGAGGGAACAATTTCAGATTATCCAGGTAAAAGTATTGATTTCTCAAAAATTATAACTCGATTGTTTTTTCATTTTTACTCAGAGCTTACCATGGGTAGTGAAGATCTAAACAAATAAGAGCTCGTTAAACAGCTCACCCTTGAAATATTACTGCTGCCAATTATTGCCTTGGTCCTGACCGGACAGCAGCATTGTGCTCAAGAAATGTTTGTCCATCCCACCAAAACATTAGTGATTATTGAAATCTATTATTTATGAATTTCATTTTTCAACTCTTGTATCAAGGATGAGCATGTTAGTTTTCTCTTTTTTTAGCGACAGCCTAATTTGCGGCCTGCCAGATATTCATTAATTTTCTTTCCCCGATGCTACAGATACCTTGCCTTCAAAATCTATCTGAACCTCCGCTTTTTTCAACATATTCCCAATTGCACATCCTTTATCAGCAGCCACAATTGCTCTGTTAGCTGCTTGGATCTGCTCTTCCGTTGCATCAGCAGACAAAATAACATAAGGATAATGGATAATTTTAAATCCTTCTTCCTTTGAATTGGTTGCTTCCGACTTCATTGTCAATTCTGCTACAGGTAATTTTCTTGTTTCAAGCATGGCAACCAGCGTCATCGAATAGCAGGCTGCTGCAGAGGAAACAAGCAATTCTTTAGGCTCTGTGCCTTCCCCACTGCCACCTAAAGACTCTGGGATCGCGATATTTGTTTCAAGACGATCAGCTTTAATTTTTCCGGTACCTTTTGTATTTCCATTCCAGACAGTCTTTACATTCGTTTTTGAACCAGCCATTAATGTCACTCCTAAATCATGTATTTTTAGTTAACTAGTTAATTGGTTAACTGTAAATCAAGTTTATACCTTAATAGTATTGTTGTCAAATGCTCTTTATGAAGCGGATTTAATGCCCTGGGACAAAACTTGATTTTTTAAAGTTTGTTCACTAATCTAAACATATCTAGCTTATTAGTTAACCCAGAAAGTTGGTTGTTTAAATATGAAGTATTCAGGGTCACTTTTTAACATTGATTCGCAGTCTCCTTTGCCCATTAACATTCAGATCAAAGAGCAGATTAAATGGTTAATTGGAAAGGACCTACTCAAACCGGGAGATATTCTTCCTTCAACCAATCAGTTAGCGGATCAACTTTCCATTAACCGCAATACGATTCAGTCAGTCTATTCTCAATTAAAAGAAGAGGGGCTTCTAATTATACAAAAAGGACGAGGAACACAGGTTGCCGGCGAGGAAGAAATTGCGAGATTTAAAACCCAACATCCTTATTTTCTTTTTGTTGAACAAACAATCAAGGATGCCTACGAACTGGGTTTTAATATCGAAAATGTGTTGCTGTCGGGCTTTGCCTACATGAAGCTATTCGGCCAACCACTTAAACAAAAGCCGCGTTATCTCTTTATTGAATGTAAATTAAGTTCATGCATCTTTTATTTGGATGAAATAAGACGGATAACATCTGCAGACATCCATACAATCGATGTCTCGTCCTCGACAGAAAACGTCCTCACTGAAGCCATACGCAATGCAGATGTGATTGTAACAAGAGCTGATCTTGCGCAGAAAGTGAAGAGATTTGCTGATGCTGCTCAAAAAGCCGTTATCTCTGTTGGCTCCACAAATGATGTATCTCTTTTGCTGAATATGATAAGACAATAAGGACAAAGCTGTCGTACTCAGAATGTGTCTATTATTTCTGAACAAATTTGGAGCCGAAGTTACATAATTTTAACGACAGGTGGAGCAACAATCGATGTGATAAAAAATATATAGCAGAACAGGGAGAATAAAGACTTTAGCGCCTCCCCCCTAAATCGGAGATTTTGAAGGGGCATGCGGCGCTAATTTTTTGTTCAATTTTCTTTTCGGCATCAGCTTCACTTCATTTTGACAGAGAACGTAATAGAAACTTTGTTTTATACTTGATCTAGTAGATCCATTAACTCTTTATATTTAGAAATAATTTCATTATCCTCAACTTTGTATCCTGATTGAAAAAATAAAATGTCTCCGCTACCCTTATTAATTTGATTCTTTGTTTCAAGAATTCGTCTCAAATTCTTTGCAGTTCCAATATTACCAGAAATAATATCTACGTTTTTGGGGAGTATTTCCTTTAAAATTTTTTCAAAGTATGGGAAATGAGTACATCCTAAAACAATGGTTCCATACTGTTTTAAATCAACCGATAATAATACGTTTCTTAAATAAGGTAAAACCCTTTCACCGTCGAATATAAAATTCTCAGCAAATTCGACAAGACCCGGAAGAGGCAAACTATCAACAATATCGTAATGATCTAAGCTCTTCACAAGGTTATAGAACCTTTCCTCTTTAAGAGTTAAATTTGTCGCTAATACTAAAACTTTTTTCCTTTTTCCTTCACGTTGTTGAACAGCTGGTTTTACAGCTGGTTCAATACCGATTATAGGAAAATCATACGTTTTGCGAAGGTCTTCTATTGCAATACTGGTTGCGGTATTACAAGCAACAACTAATGCATTTACTTCTTGTTTAGCAATGAAATCCACTGCGTTAAAAATATATTGTCTTACCTCTTCCTTAGGCTTTTCGCCATATGGAACGTGTAAAGTATCAGCATAAAAGATATAGTCTTCGTTCGGCAAGAACTTTAATGCTTGATGCAGTACAGTTATTCCCCCAATACCAGAGTCAAAAAAACCTATCCTCACTTTTTTCACTCTCTTCATCAATTAGTTCTGTTTTATTTCACTGCTTGAAATACACTCTTTGTTCACTAGTAAAAATTAGACACAGTGAAAAGGAGCTATTTCCGACTACTGTTTTTCTAGTTAAAAAATTTTTTAAATAATTTCAATAAACACTATAATTCCAAACACAGCCCCGAGCAGAACAGCTGGGCATACTGGTGGAAACCTTCTACTGTTTGTTTCATAACCGCTTTCCCACATATTCCGCTTCTGCAATTAAATATATTCTTGATTTTTCATTAGAGGCATAATTCTCTTTCCTTCTTAAGATTAAAGAATATCCCGCCAAATTTTAATCGCTTTACTCAAAGATCTGCAATGCCAATACCGCTCGGCGTATTTTTATATTTACTTTTTAGCCAACTTTAGCCCCTATTGGAGAAGCAAACTGTCAATAATCTATCGCTATCGGCCCGTAGAAAACCTGAACGACCGTTATTTTACTGACCGTCGCACCAATTGATGAATTAAACGTAATTGCAAGAGAAATGGCCATCGTCATCCAAGTTGGGATCTTTAAGACAACAAGTATCATCGTTACAGGAACGAAAGCTCTAGCTGCGCTTTTTTCTTTACCCTACATACCTTAATTGCTTGTGATTGCGATACACTTGGTTAATAGTTCCTCCACCGAGACATTCTTCTCCTTGATAGAAGACAACTGCTTGTCCAGGCGTTATGGCACGAATCGGCTCATGGAAAGTAACTTTAACTCTAGAATCATTCAACCGTTCTACTGTTACTTTATTGTCTGGTTGGCGATAGCGGAATTTTGCAGTACACTCAAATTTATTAGGTATGCCTCCTTTTGAAATCCAGCTTACATCGTCAGAAATGATGCTGTCTGAATACAGCATTTCATGGTGGAAGCCTTGTCCAACATATAGTATATTCCTTTCAACATCCTTTCCAATTACAAACCAAGGATCGCCGTCTCCCCCAATCCCCAATCCATGCCTCTGCCCGATTGTATAGTACATTAATCCATCATGGTGGCCGACGACTTTTCCGTCGAATGTTTCCATATTCCCCTTTTGAGCAGGCAAATAACCACTTAAGAACTCTTTGAAATTTCGTTCACCAATAAAGCAAATGCCTGTGCTGTCTTTTTTGGATGCTGTCGCCAAATTAGCTTTTACAGCTAATTCCCTTACTTTTGGTTTTTCCATATCACCTACCGGGAATAATATCTTACTTAACTGCTCCTCTGTTAATTGATTAAGGAAATAAGTCTGGTCCTTATTCACATCTTTTCCTCTTAACATGTGAACCTTCCCGCTTTCTCTGACCACCCGTGCATAATGTCCTGTAGCCACATAATCAGCTCCAAGGCTCAGGGCATAATCTAAAAATGCCTTAAACTTAATTTCCTTATTGCATACTACATCCGGATTTGGCGTTCTTCCTACCTTATACTCTTCGAGAAAATAGGTGAATACCTTGTCCCAATACTGCTTTTCAAAATTCACAGCATAATAGGGAATCCCTAGTTGATTGCAGACTCGGATAACGTCCTCATAGTCTTCTGTAGCTGTACACACACCAAATTCATCCGTGTCGTCCCAGTTCTTCATAAATAATCCAATTACCTCGTAGCCTTGCTCTTTTAGAAGCATTGCTGCAACGGAAGAATCGACTCCGCCGGACATCCCTACAACTACGCGTGTGTCTTTCGGTGCTTTCTCCATTTAGTTTCTTCCTATCTTTTAATATATATTTTCTGTCATTCATATTAATTTTCGCTGATAGCAGGCAGAAAAAGATATAATATGATCTACACTTTCTTTATACTTTACGAAATACCCACTCTTAATAATGTTTCTAAATCCTCTTTAGTATAATGGTAGCTTTCATTACAAAAATGGCATGTTGCTTCAGCCTGTCCATCCGTATCTATCATATCTCGGATTTCTTCGCTTCCTAGACTTGAAATAGCGTTCGAAATTCTATCTCTAGAGCACTCACATTGGAATTGAACTGGGATTGTTTCAAGAATGGTGATATTTTCTTCACCAAGTAACTGAATAAGGATTTGTTCAGGTGTTACACCTTGCCCAATCATCGAAGAAATAGAAGGCATCGTTTGTAAACGTTCTTCAATTAAACGAATGGTTTTTTCTTCTGTGTTTGGCATCAGCTGAATAACAAACCCTCCAGCTGCTTGAATGGTAAAGTCCGGGTTCACAAGGACACCTGCACCAACAGAGGAAGCTATTTGTTCTGAATGCAGTAGATAAGAAGTAAAATCCTCACTGATCTCACCCGATGCAATGGAAACCTGGCCAATGACGGGTTGATTTAAGCCAATATCTTTGGTGACAGAAAGGATTCCATTTGTGCCTACCGCTGATTTAATATCAAGTGAACCCTCCTGATTCAGTCCTGCATACGCGTGAGGGTTTGAAACATATCCTCTCACTTCGCCCTTAGTATTTGCATCAACTAGAATGGTCCCGATAGGTCCGCCGCCATTCATTTTTACGGTTAGTTTTTCCTCGCCTTTTAGCATGGCACCAAGTATGACTCCTGCTGTCATAGAACGTCCTAGAACCACAGAAGCGACCGCTAGCATATCATGGCGGCGTCTTGCTTCCTCAATCGTTTCAGTTGTAATAGCTGCATATGCACGCACTTGTTTATTATGAGCAATTGCTTTTACTAAATAATCTTTCACTTTGATCTCCATTCTTTCATATATGCTTTTAATCCTTTGTCTTTAAATTGCGGACTTTTTCAGGTGTTACATCATTTCCAAGTGGATCCAGCACCTTCATTCCTGAAAAAGTGTGGAGAACTTGTCCGCGAATAACGCGTAAATAATCTTCTCGAAGTACTTGCTGTTCGACTTTTTCAGCATTTGTTAAATCTTCTGCCCGCTGCTTTTTCGCTAACTCATTAATTCGTTGTAAAAAGTCAATCATGTATTTTCACCAGCCTAATTAATTTCGTATTTATTCAATAATTTCAGTATGGAAGCAAAGTTTCATATGATTTATCATTGTTTCTCCAAGGTCAGTAAATGTTGCTACACCTCGTTTATGGATTGCTGTTTTGAATCCTTCTGCGTCTGCTCCTGCAACTGTTAAAAAGTCACAAATATCCGTACTACCCCAACAGTATGAACCTTTTCTACCCCTAAATTCCTTAAAGTTTCAGCTAAATCTGTTTTAAAGAATGCATTATAGTTCGTTTTAGGAGTATAAATTAACTTCTCACTATCTTTATTTCTTTGAAACCAGCCATGTAATTATCCGTACAACTGTTGCCCTTCTGTACCTACAATATTATGTGGTGTCCATAATTCAAAATGCGGGTCATTTGGTTGATGTGCATCCATCTCCTCATCACTCAGACCTTTTTGATGTCCGATGAGGAGTGCCAGCAACAGCACGCGAGCGCAATGGGCTTTCGTATGCCATTCACTATCCGGCAGCCAAAACTCTACGTTAAATATTAATACCTTTCGAAATGGCGAGGCCATTACTTGCACCGATTACAATACTGTCAGCTTTCTTGATTTTGCTTAAAACTTCTTGATACTTCTTTTCCATATGAACCTCCATTATTTCAAAAGTTTCGATAAATCTATTTTGTTTATTGAATTCGTGTAATGCGAAGCCGGATCTCTCAGTATTTATCCAATATCCGAATCTCTTTTTCCCTTCCCGTCCAAGGCATCTTGTAAGACACGTGCAATATCTTCTTTAATGGCAAGTCCTTTTTCACTTAACTCTTGAGGAACGATCGCATCTTTAGGATTTATTGTAATGTAGTAGGCATCCGGAAAACTGTATCCATGGTTCCATTTCCTGGCCGCATTTTGAACATACTGGAATTAACTCTGTTGGAATTCTGGTTCCATCAATGTTTGCATACATGGTCTCAACTTGGTCTTTATTAAAATAAATTTGATCATGGCAACGAGAGCCACATTGAAAATAACGTAAATCCCCTTGAATTGGGGAAACTTTCACTTCAGGGAAAGTCTTGGAAAACTGTGTGTCTTGATTCGTTGTAACAATGAAATAGTTTTTGTCTTGAAGTAGTTGCAATAAATCAAGGTAGGGACGACCGGCTTCGGCATCATGTATTAACTTCATTTCAGTTGCAAGATAAGCCCACCGTTCTTCTCTTGTAGAAAAACGGTAGTAAAAGCCCTCAAAAAGGTTTTTAATACTATAATTATCTGCAAATTTTCCAAAATGCTTCAGAAAATTTTCATCAGTATGATAAAAACTGTATCCGATAGCCTTAGACATCCCCGCAACGCCACCAACCACAATCGCCTCAGCTTCTTCGATTTTCTTTAGTAATGTGTCTATGTTGTCTTGATATTGTTGTGATAACATACTTTATTTATCCTCTTAACGATTTTTCTTCATAAGTGAAAATCATTACCTTATATAGCACCCCCTCTAAACAATTATTTGAATCCAGAGATGTATATTTTTCCTCACGTTCGAAGCCTCCTTTACTTGGAGCTGAATGTATTATATAGTCGATATATATCTATAAACAAGTATGCACTTTTATGACGCATACTATCTAGGAGGATAGCATGGATATGAAAACTTCTAAGGTTAATGTTGCTGGCAATCAAGAGCCTTTTTTTAACTACACCCTTTCCATTATTAATGGGAAATGGAAACTATTAATTATTTACTATTTATCAAAATTCAATACAGTGCGCTATAATGAACTTCAGCGTATGCTAGGGAAGATAACCTATAAAACTCTCAGTTCTACATTAAAGGATATGCAGAATGATGATTTAATTCATCGCAAGGAATATCCACAAATTCCCCCAAAGGTCGAATATAGTCTTACTGAAAAAGGGCAAAGTCTTTGGCCTATTATCCAAGAAATGTGTCAATGGGGTGAGCATAATAGTAAAAAATAAAAGAGAGAAAATGCAGATATTCTACATTAATGAGGTGGTTATGAAGAATTATATGCCTAGTTTTATATCAAATTCGCCGAAGTGAATTTACGTCCAGATTTTCATCGAGCTCGCTTAGTGAACCTCTCCAACTAGTTGCTGCGCAATTTGATGAAGCATCTCTATCAGAGACATAAAAAAACACGCTCTAACTTCATTGATTTTCCTGCTTCATCAATTTCTGCCCTATTCTTCCGAACAGGGTCTTATATCATCTCTATAGAAGTTGTTTTATACTGTTCGGGCGGGCCTCGACCTACATTTGTAAAGGAATTATATTGCCGGGATGAGCCCTATCTGGACCAGCCCGGCTTTTTCAATGTTTAAGGCGGCATTATGGTCGCGGTCCAGCACAAGACCGCAATCCGGACAGGCATGCGTCCGGACAGAAAGGGATTTTTTACCCTTTTCTGCATTCCGAACAGTCCTGGGTGGTGAAGCGCGGCTTCACTTTGACCAGCTGGCCGCCATTGCACTCGCACTTATACGCCAGAAACTGGCGGAACATTCCCCCTAGCCTGTCTATTGTTTTCTGAAGAGGCTGGGAAGGACCTTTTTTAAGATATGGATGGTGTTTCTTGGATAAGGTTAACAGGGAACTGAGGTTAGATTTAGTTAGGTTTTTCTTGTTCTATTGATAGGCCCTTTGTCTATCAAGAAAAGCGGAGTTATACTGCTGGCGGCAAAGGTTGACCCATGAATGAAGAGGGCTTTTTTGTTCCTCATTCAGAAAAATTTCAAAGCGTTAATTCGATATAATTCCAAAACACCTAGTATTTAACAAACGTAGTATACCAAAAAGGAAACAAATGTTTCAAATACTAAGTAAGAAACACAAAAAAGCGGCCATTCATCTTCTACTCATTGCGAAGCAATTTGAAGGAATCTTCTGGCCGGTAATGCGATAAAGAAAAACGTAACATCTTAAAAAATTAGCATTTGGAATGAAACAAGATGACTGAAAATACACTATCCTCTGGAGGAATAAACCTATTTATCATATTTTGTCAGTCAATAGACTACGTTGTTTAATCTCTTGTATTGATAAATACAAACTATAATTCCCGAAATCGAGAATCTTATTAAGAAAAAGATTTAATTTCTCCTGAGAATTAACTTTTATTTTTAAATGGTAACATCCTTCTCCTGATATTCGATGAGCTTCAACTACCTCATTTCGCTCATTAATAAAACGTATAAACGAATCATGGTTTGCTGTTTTCATATAAATAACGACAAACGCTGTGTAAGAAAGTCCTAATTTCATCTCATCGACTATTAGAGAGTAGGCTTTAATCACACCATTATCCTCGAGCTTTTTAATACGATTCCCCACCGCCTGTCCCGTCATATGAATTTGTTCACCTAAGTCTTTCCATTGAATACGTGAATTTTCGGATAGTAACCGAAGGATCTGAAAATCAATGTTATCAAGTTCCATAATAAATTTCTTTCACCACGAAATGATTTGATATAAAAGTGTTTCATCAAAGCATCGATAAGAATTAAGATATTGTTTATCGCTATATTTGCAATAAAAATTTTTAATGAGATGGATAAAATGAGTACAGCTTTAATCATTGTTGATATACAAAATGACTATTTTCTAAATGGAAAGATGGAGTTAAGCAATCCTGATAAGGCAGCCGCTAATGCTGCTAAAGTTCTTGATTGGTTTAGACAAAATAACAAAGATAATATTTTTCATGTTCAGCATATCGCAGGCAGTCTAGAGTTAGGCTTCTTTCTTCCAAATACAGAGGGAGCTGAACTACATGAAACTGTTCTACCATTAGAACACGAAAACCTTATCGTAAAAAATTTCCCTAACAGCTTTTTAAAGACTGATTTAGAAAGCAAATTAAGAGAAAAAGGTGTAACCAAGGTAGTGGTTGTAGGTATGATGACGCATATGTGTATTGATGCAACAGTCAGAGCTGCAGTGGATCTAGGCTTCGAAACTACACTTATTGAAGATGCATGTGCGACAAGAGACATGTCGGTTGTGCCAGCTGAACAGGTTCATTATGCGTTTGTCAGTGCACTTAAAAGTATGTACGCCAATGTCATTTCGACTGAGGATTTTCTGCAACAATAAGCTAACAAAACATTGAAGACAACTAAAGAGCCTGGCGAATTTCTCAAAGGCTTTGGCTTGCAGACAAAGGTTTCAATTTGAAAATAGTGTCTGCAAGCTTTTTCTTATTATTAGTCAACAGATTATACTTACTTCCATCGATAATTAAAAGGCTTGTCTTCCTGAGAAATGAGAATAGGATTTAAATCCTTCCTTTAGGTATAATAAATAATTTAGCATACCTTGCAATTTGTTTTATTAGGTTGTTCGTTTAATTAGTGAGTTTTTCTATTTTAAAATGAGAATGCCATTTGTGAAGCTCTCACCTAAATCAAAGATTTTGATGGAGCATCCCTTATCTTGAACATGGTACAGCATCAGCTGGTTAAGCTTCCTCCGGAAACCCGAGTGCATAATGGAGACTAATGAACGAAGACAAGACCCGGGATGTTCTTATTGCCAGCTCGGGAACTTTTACCTGAAGTGACAACCATTTCGTTTCCGAAGTGGCTTTTTGAAAAGCTCGAATGAAATAACGGGTTTCGATATTATAAGAAGCTGACAAATACGGATAATAGACTTTGCCTGTAAAAAACGTGGTAAGGTCTTTTTCCAGTTCTATTCCACTGCCTTAAGTACAGAAAATTAAAAAGAAGTTTTCGAACAAAGAATTAACATCGCACTCTGGATTGAGTCAATAATTTGGGCACAAAAAAGTTAAGTCTTAAGCGGTTCTTCTAATCTGATACTTCATGGCTTGGGCTTTTCTGACTTAATAATTCAATAAAATCCAAAGAAATCTAAATGATAAAGGTTTCCTCTAAAATAACGCCTCGTAGTAAAACCTGCTATCTCTTGTTAGGCTTCCATTAAGAAGGATTGAAATGTCTATTATACAAGTGACATTTATTTATCTTCTTAAAGCTATGTAGTAGCGAGTTTCTTCTATTCCGGAAGCCCAGCATCCGTGCAAAGATTTAGGGAAATGGTACTTATTGTTTGGGCACTAATGATACTTTCATCTACACAAAGGGGTTTTATACAAATTGGACTATTCCATTGAAATAGGCAAGTGCAACATGAAAGGCTAATTTAGTTTTCTCCTGTCGTTAGGCTGGGTTTTAAAGTTCTTAAATTAAATAATATTTATAGGGTTTATTAAGCAGCTGACCCTTTTGTTGCTTTTAACAATATATTTTAATACTTTTAAACCTTTTAAACTTTTAGGAAGCCGAAATCCATTGATACATAAGGGTTTTTTAAGCCTATATGTGGACAATTCCGGTTTGAATATGGATGGATTCGGTTTTAGTATGGATAATTTCGGTTTGAAATGCGGACAATTTCGATTTCAGGACTTTTATTGTTATTTTAGCTGAGCTAACCATACTTATTTTTGATTTTTAATATGGAATGTGAGGCTGTTCTCCATTATTATCAATTAGTCCCTTAATTCTTTCCTGCAGCTCTTCAAAATCAGGCCGGGAATGCCTGATTTCACCTTCAAATATGCATTTTTCCTCATGGTTATACAGCACCATATAACTTCTTCCCATACTGACATCAAACGCAATTACATGCTTCATCTACATCCTCCTAACCGAGCGTTGAAGCCATTTAGCTTACACTTATCTATTCCCATTTCTCATACACGATCTCAAAGGATCCAACATACTTAAACCTGATTCAGATAAGGTAAGTGAAGGAGGCCCGTTTTGTATACGGATTCTAGATCCTAAAAGCCTGTCGGCCTCCAGCTTCACTTCTACTATATAAAAAATAGCAGTGCAAACCAATGCCTTGGTCTGCACTGCTAATCTTAGTATGTTTTGTATAATGAACCTATCAAAATCTTGTGGGGGAATTTGTATGTTATCAAAACGTCTGGAGAACCGGCGGAACCAGATAGAGGTTATCGCGCTCGACCAGCTTGTGCCGGCTGACCATCTGGTCCGCAAAATCGAGGCGGCGATCGACTTCGATTTTATTTATCCATTGGTGGAAGATATGTATTCAACTGACAACGGCCGGCCAAGTGTGGACCCTGTCGTATTGATTAAAATGGTGCTAGTCCAGTACCTATTTGGCATCCGCTCCATGCGCCAGACGATTAAGGAGATTGAAACTAACGTGGCGTACCGCTGGTTTCTTGGGTATGGATTTTCGGAGAAAATTCCTCATTTCTCTACCTTCGGTAAAAACTATGTTCGCCGTTTTAAAGATACTGACCTGTTCGAACAGATCTTTTACCGGATTCTGAAAGAAGCGATGGCGAAAGGATTCGTCGATCCATCCGTTGCTTTTATCGATTCGACGCATGTCAAAGCGAGTGCTAATAAAAAGAAATTCAATAAGAAAGTGGTACGTGTTGAAGCACGCAGCTACCAATCGCAGCTTGAGGAAGAGATCACTGTAGATCGTGAGGAACATGGAAAAAAGCCGCTTCCCCCACAGGAAAAGGAAGAGACGAAGGAAATCAAGGCGAGCACGACTGATCCAGACAGCGGCTACTATGTGAAAGATGAAAGGGAGAAAAGCTTTGCCTACTCCTTTCATACCGCCTGTGATGCCAACGGATTTGTCCTTGCCTCCCGAGGAACAGGTGCTTTTTTATCGGACCACTACCCGGGAAGGGTACAGGCAGTATGCTTCTGATCCAAAGCAATGTAAAGACTGCCCGCTTCTCTCCATGTGTACTCAGAGCCAGAATCATATGAAGCTGGTTTACCGGCATGTATGGGAACACTATCATGAGGAAGCGGATCACCTGCGCCATACGGTGCAGAATAAATATGTGTATGCAAAGCGCAAAGAAACGATTGAGCGGGTCTTTGCGGATGCTAAAGAGAAGCATGGCATGCGATGGACAACCCTCAGGGGACTGGGGAAATTATCCATGCAGGCGATGCTTACTTTCGCTGCCATGAACCTTAAAAAGCTGGCCTGCTGGTCTTGGAAACCAGTGCAGCCAGCTTGAATAGGGCTGTTCAAATGCATAAAAAAAGACAAAGCGGCCTCAAATCGGAGATTTGAGAATCACTTTGTCTACAGTCTGAGAGACCCTTCAAGGGTCTCTTGCCATACAAATTAAAATTTACTACACGTTTTTTCTGTTTTCACCTTAAAATGAGTAAGATTCACCATCATCTGGCACTAATACATTAGACTCGATTCCTTTTTCGCTGATAAAGTTCTTTAATTCTTCTCTGGACAATCCCCAATGGTTAACTGCTTCCATATGACTAACAATGATGGTAGCTTCAGGAGCAGCCTCGTATACTTCATATATGTCTTCTTTCCCCATAATAAGAGGGCGAGTAGGCCCACCTTCAGTAAATTGGTTTTCGCCACCATTTAACAAAATAACTTCTGGTTTGTAGGTATCGATATTCTCTTGTACTTTTTCATACCAGACGGTATCACCAGCTAAATACACTGTTTTTTCTTCAGTGTGTTCGAAGACAATCCCCATCACATTTCCCATGAGCTTTGCCGTTTCTCCATATCCGTGACGACCATCAACTTCAGTAAGTTCAACTCCATTAAAGTCTATACCTACTTCTTCTTCCATGACTTCAACATTCGTGAACCCTGATTCTTTGGCTAATTTAGCATCCTGTTCATCTTGCATAAACATCTTAATGTCTTTAGGCAACTGGTCTTTTGCCGCTTGGTCAAAGTGATCCTCATGTGTATGAGTTATGATGACAGCATCTACCCCATCAAGAACCTCATCAACGGACATTGGTAATTCAACTATTGGATTCCGATCATCTCTTTCGGCAGGAAGGAAAGGATCAAATTCACCTTTTTTTGATAACATCGGATCAACCAAGAACTTTTGCCCACCGTATTCTACAGTTAATGTAGCATTTCGGATTTGTTGGATATTCATTTCCTGTTCTTGTTTTTCTTGTTTAGCTGTATCCTTCTCTTCTACGTTCTCCTGCGAGCTACCGCAAGCAGCTAATATGGCGCTCATCAGAAGCCCTGTCGCCGTAAGACTCAATTTCTTTTTAAGATTCTTCATATTAATAAAACCTCATTTCTTAAATTTAATAATTATTTTTCATTTAAATACACAACATAATGAAACGAATTGTCTCTTCTTCTGTGTTCACATCGGCTGAATAATAAAACCACCAGCAGCTTGAATCGTAAAGTCCGGATTACTAGTACACATACAGCAACAGAGGGGGGGACTTGTTCTGAATGCAGTAGGTAAGAGGTAAAATCCTCACTGTTTTCACCCGATACAATGGGAACCAGGCAAAACAGCCCTGGATGTGCATGGGAAATGAAACATAACCTCTCGCTTCCCCCTTGGCATTTGCATCAACCAGGATGGACCCTATTAATCCGCCGCCATTCATTTTTTTCACTTTAATCGCCCATTCTTTATATATGCTTTTATTCTTTTGTATTTAAATTTCGGACTTTTTCGGGTGTTACATCATTCCCAATTGGATCCAACACCTTCATTTTTGAGAAAGTATTGAGCACTTGTCCACGTATTGCATGTAAATAATCTTCTCGAAGCACCTGTTGCTCGACTTTTTCTGCATTTGTTAACCCTTCTTCACGCTGCTTTTTCGCTAATTTATTAATTCGTTGTAACAAGTCCAACATGTTTTTTCACCGCCCTAATTGATTTTGAATTTATTCAATAATTTGAGTATGGAAGCAGCGTTTCATATGGTTCAGCATTGTTTCTCCAAGATCAGTAAATGTGGCAACCCCTCTTTTATGAATGACTGTTTTGAATCCTTCTGCGTCTGCTCCTGCAACTGTTAAAAAGTCACAAATATCCGTCGTTACCCCAACAGTATGGACCTTTTCTACTCCTAAACTTCTTAACGTTTCAGCCAGATTTGTTTGAAAGAATGCATTATAGTTCGTTTTAGGCATATAAATTAATCTTTCATTATCTTTATTGTGTTGAAACCAATCATATAAATCTCCGTACAATTGTTGCCCTTCTGTACCTACAATATTATGTGGTGGCCATAATTCAAAATGCGGGTCATTTGGTTGGTGTGCATCCATTGATACGACAACTACATTTCCCTCTGCTAAAAAACTTGTTGCCAAATCCTTAATATAGGGCACTATTTCTTGTGCTGGCTTACCAACAGTTAATGTTCCGTTATCAGCAACAAAATCATTACTCATATCAACAATTAACAAAGCTTCTTTTGCCATTTTAATTCAACTCCCATAAGTGAGTTTTTTGAAATTACACTTCTTCTAGATGTTTTCCCCTATACAGGGACAGCATTTCGGGTGTGTTTTTTTGCTTCCTCAATGTTTTTCATTTTGTTGTCCCAACAAGCCTGACTTAGATCCACAGGATATTCCGCTGGATTTAATGAACGTTTGTATTCGTCCCATAAAAGGCCTAGTTGTTGCCTGGCATAGGATTGAATCTCTTGGATTGAAGGACATTCATACACAAGTGTGCCATGGTCGAAAATATCTTCGTGCAAGTCTTTGGCTGTAAAATTGGTGACAAAATTTCCAATGTACGTATGCACAGGGTGAAACATATGAAGTTTTGATTCTTTTTCTGGTTGTTCGTTGGCTAAGGCGATATAATCCCCTTCTGATTTTTTCGTAAGATTATTGATAATACGATATACCTTTTTTAAGCCTGGTGTTGTGACTTTTTCAGGGCTTGCAGAAATTTTGATCGTGTCACGCATCTGTCCGTTGTCATCTTCAATGGAGACCAGTTTGTACACAGCACCCAAAGCTGGTTGATCGTAGGCAGTGATGGCTTTGGTACCAACTCCCCATACATCTATTTTCGCTCCTTGTGCGTTTAAGCTCATAATCGTATATTCATCAAGATCATTCGAAGCAAAAATTTTAGCGTCGACAAATCCTGCTTGATCTAATAACTTTCTTGCTTCTTTGGAGAGGTAAGCCAAATCTCCACTATCTAAGCGAATGCCTATAAAATTTATCTTGTCGCCTAGTTCTTTGGCAACTTTGATTGCCGTAGGAACACCTGATTTTAAAGTGTCATAGGTATCCACTAAGAAGACACAATCTTTGTGACTTTTTGCATATTTATGGAAAGCAGTGTATTCATCTTGATACGCTTGAACAAAGGAATGTGCATGTGTTCCTGAAACAGGAAGCCCAAATCGTTTTCCTGCTCGAACATTGCTTGTGCTAGAGAACCCACCAATATAAGCAGCTCTTGTCCCCCATAAGGCGGCATCGAATTCATGTGCGCGTCTTGATCCAAACTCTGAGACGGGTTGATCACCTGCAACTTGTTTAATTCGAGAAGCTTTGGTTGCAATGAGTGTTTGATAGTTCACGATATTCAACAATGCCGTCTCGATGAGTTGCGCTTCGATTAACGGTGCTTCGATACGAAGAATGGGTTCGTTGCCAAATACAACTTCCCCTTCTTTCATGGCACGAACCGTCCCTGTAAAACGTACAGTTCGTAAGAAGTCAACATAGTCTTCTTGATAACCAAGTTCTTTTAAATACTCCAAATCGCTTTCAGAAAAATAAAACGTTTGGAGATAATCAATGATTCGTTCCAACCCGGCAAAAATCGCATACCCATTTCCAAACGGCAATTTCCGAAAATACAAATCAAAAACAGCTTTTTTTATATGAATGTTATCTTCCCAATAAGCTTTCGCCATATTAATTTGGTACAAGTCCGTGTGTAAGGCGAAGCTATCATCTATATATTTGTTCATCACACTTTCCTCCTAAGCTTGTAAAATATGATCGGACTTGCTCATGATTAGCAGGTTTTTCACGTATTCGTTTCACTACTTTTACGTAAAACTTCTTTAGCAAAGTCAACAAGTTGACGTGCTTCTTCGGTCCGAAGAAAATTCACATCCAAACCATCAGGACCTAGACGGAAGCGATCCAGTGCGTCAGCATCCTTGAAAATCTGATACAGCAGCACGGCCCTTTCAGTTAAACCAGATGACTTTTTAATTTTTGACAAACCAAGCGAATCATCTTGGTCATGGTAATAGGTGATGTAGTAGGTTTGCTCATCATAGGGTAAATCGTGCTCACGGCAATAATCCTTATAATACGCTCCAGCGCGACCGCCATGTCCCTTGTCAATCCCATCATCAAGACGACGGGAATCGTGGAATACAGCTGCCATTCCAAGTGCATCCTTTTCCTCATTACTCAGACCTTTTTGATGTCCGATGAGGAGTGCCAGTAACAGTACGCGGGCGCAATGGGCTTTCGTATGCCATTCACTCTCGGGAAGCCAAAACTCTACATTTTTCTCCATGAATGCATACCATCGTTCATAAGGTTCTTTGATTGGTTGGCAGATAGGATCATTCAGAATATTTGATAGAAACATCTTGCACTCTCTCCTTTTTTCAATACGTTGTATCAGCTTATTTCATCTGTACTAATTGCTGTAACACTTCCGCGATATCGCCGTCGATACCAATGGATTTATCAGTAATGACATCTGGAATATAAAGCTCTCTCCCCTTATTAAAGGTAATATAGGTAGCATTTTCTTCCGAGTTAGTCAAATTCATAAACGGGGCTTTAATCAATTGATTTCTTGCTCCTACGCCTAATTCCAGTAAGACTATTTTTTTGCCATGAGCATTATCGATAAAATCCTGATAAGCCTGAAAGCTGGCTTGCCATGCCTCACCTCTTAGAAAATTCCGATCGACTTCGACATGGACCTGCATGGGGCCACCACATTCTGGGCATTTAGGAATAAGGTTTGAAGGAACTTTTCCATTTTCTTGGTTTCGGGCCATTTCGCTCAATATTTCGTCGCCTTGGTAAATTTGATTATGGCAACCATTAGAACATTGCAAATACCGACTATTACCCTCTATTTCAAAAAGGCGTTCCTTTGGAAATCCTGCCAGTGTAAAATGAGAATCTGTATTAGAGGTAACCACAAAATAGTTTTTATTCTTCACCAGTTCATAAAGGTTCTTCATAACAGGACTGACTTCCTTGTTGTTTAAAAAGTAGGCGTACATACGGCTGAAAAATGCCCACTTTTCTTCTTCGGAAGGATATGGATAAAAAGCTCCCTGTAGGATGCTGCGAAAACCGTATTTTTTTCGAAAATCACCAAAGTGTTCCAAGAAAGACAAATCCTCTGCGAAAATATTAATACCTCCCGAAATGGCGAGGCCGTTACTTGCTCCAATTACAATGCTGTCAGCATTCTTGATTTTGCTTAAAACTTCTTGATACTTCTCTTTCATATGACCCTCCATTATTTCTAAAATTTCGATGAATCTATTTTGCTTAATGAATGCGTGTAATGCGAAGCCGGATTGCCGAGTACTTATCCAATATCCAAATCTCTTTTTTTAATTCTCGTTCAAAGCATCTTGTAAGACACGTGCAATATCTTCTTTAATGGCAAGTCCTTTTTCACTTAACTCTTGAGGAACGATCGCATCTTTAGGATTTATTGTAATGTAGTAGGCATTCGGAAAACTGTAAGTCATATTCCAAAACGGCTCTTTAATAAACATCGGTGTCATTGTTCCAACGCCTAATTCCAAGAAGAGAATCTTTTTATCTTTGTTTTCGATAAGATACTCATTGTATTTTCTTAATTCATTTCTGTAAGAGCTTCCTTCCAGAAATACATAAGAGCGCACCCATGGTTCCATTTCGTGCCCGCATTTTGGACATACTGGAATTAGCTCTGTTGGAATTCTGGTTCCATCTATGTTTGCATACATGTTCTCAACTTGCTCTTTATTAAAATAAACCTGATCATGGCAACGGGAGCCACATTGAAAATAACGCATATCCCCTTGAATTGGGGAAACTTTATCATCAGGGAAAGTCTTGGAAAACTGTGCGTCTTGATTCGTTGTAACAATGAAATAATTTTTGCCTTGAAGTAGTTGCAATAAATCAAGGTAAGGGCGACCGGCTTCGGCATCATGTAAAAATTTGATTTCAGTAGCAAGAAAAGCCCACCGTTCTTCTCTTGTAGAAAAACGATAATAAAAGCCATCAAAAAGGTTTTTAATACCATATTTATCTGCAAATTCCCCAAAATGCTTCAGAAAATTTTCATCAGTATGATAAAAACTGTGTCCGATAGCCTCAGACATCCCAGCAGCGCCACCTACCACAATTGCCTCAGCTTCTTGGATTTTCTTTAGTAATGTGTCTATGTTATCTTGATATTGTTGTGTTAACATCTTTTATTTGTCTCCTTTACTTTGATTTAAATATAATATACAGCAAGTATAAACCATTAAATAAGTATGAACTTTTTTTACATATACTATCAACAAGGATAGTATATTTATAATAAAATCCAAAAATAAGGTTGCTGACAGCCGATTATTGGTTCAATAAAATAACCTCCTATACGGAGCGGCTTCCCTTCAAACAAATGCTTCCTTCCACCAAGTATCAAATGGAGTTACGGGCAACTCCCGCTTATGCTTTATTATTTCAAATCGTTTTTCAATATTCGCCTTAACACTAGCTTCCACTTCGTTTCCCAATAAATATTGATCAAGAACATCGTATTCAATACCTAGTTCCGTATCGTCCGATTGCAGAGGTTTGTGATCGCGCAAGTCTACTGTTGGAGTCTTAAGGTAAAGTTGCTCGGGAGCATGAAGCTCCTTCAAGAGATCACGTCCTTGACCTTTGGTGAGGCCAGTTAAAGGAATGATATCGGCCCCCCCCGTCGCCGAATTTCGTGAAGAATCCTGTTACTGCCTCGGCTGCATGATCTGCTGCTCCCCAGCAATCGCATATTGTGCAACCATACGCATTCTGGCTTTAACATTCCCCTTGTGATTTTACTCTTAAATGAATTGCCTTACTTTTTGCTGATCATCGGCAATCAATTCCATTTTTTGTGCCAACAAGTTTATCTTATATCCCCCTCACAAATACCGATTGTAAAATCGAGAGGCGGAATATATTTTTATGTTTTGAGACATGCTTTACTTGAACCTGAACGTATTATATAGTTGGTATAGATACACAAACAAGTATGCACTTTTCAGACGCATACTATCCAGGAGGGTAGTACACTTATGAAAACATCCAAAGTTAATGTCGCTGACAACGAAGAAACTTTTTTTGGCTACACACTTTCTATTATCAACGGTAAATGGAAACTGCTCGTTATTTACTATTTATCAAAACATGGGGCAGTACGTTATAATGAACTTCGGCGCATGATCGGTAAAATAACCTATAGAACACTCAGCTCTACCTTAAAGGATATGGAGAGTGATGGCTTAGTTCATCGTAAGGAATATCCACAAATCCCCCCAAAGGTCGAATATAGCCTTACTGAAAAAGGGCAAACTCTCTGGCCTATTATTCAGGAAATGTGCCAATGGGGAGAGTATAATAAAGAACGCTAAAGGGAGATAACTGGATATTTTGTATAGATTGCTGGGATATAACTAGTCAAAAAGAAAAAATGGTTCCAATCATCGTTATTTGATGATAGGAACCATTTTTATTTGGATTATTTCCACTGTCTCTTGGTGAATTCCGTTCCCGTAAGGAAGCAGCTTGATCAGAAGAAACACTTTAGCTTCCCGGTTTATCCTACCTACACATTTTTTCAGGATGACATCCATGATGCATAACAAGACCTTTTTATATTTTTCATATAACCAAATGAACCATCTAGACGTTCTTTGTGAAATGAAAAAAATATTGACATAAAATGCGTTAGCATATAAGATACATTTCGTTAGTTAAGTTCAGTTTGCTTAACTGAAGTAGAAGGAGGATATTATGCTTTCAAATTATCAAAAAATGTTTAAAGAACTGATTGTCGTTTTTAGTGAATATTACTTAAATTATCTTTTGTACAATAAAAACGCACAAAAGTTCAATGCTTATAATTTAACAGCACAGCAAGATACGCTTTTATTTTTTGTGAAGGACAATCCACGTATCACAGCAAATGAAATCGCCAAGAAATTCGCGATTTCTAAAAGTGCTGTGAGCCAAGTATTATCAAAGCTCGAAGCACAAAACTTTATCAAACGTGAGGCTAATCCAAATAATCATCGCGAGTTTTTCATCGTATTAGCAAAGGAAGGTCTCGCTTATCAGGCATTAAGCGAAGAAGCAGACAAAGAATTTATGACGAAGCACTTCGCTGACATCGATTTAGAACAATTGCAAAATGTATTACAAACAATGAAGAAAGTGAATGCATCCATTTCATCCTCCAACAAATAGGACCATGAATTGTTTGACAATTAAGTAGGGGAATTCAATTATGAATCGAAAAGAGAAAGTGTCTATTGCACTTGCATTATCTAGTTTATTTATTGCTTTTGTGGGGATGGGACTTGCCGCACCAGTTATGCCATCGATTGCGAAGGATCTAAGATTAAGTGGTGCCGTTGTCGGTTACTTGTTCGCTGCGATGGCCTTTGCGCAGTTTCTGGCTTCCCCATTTACAGGTGTATGGGTCGATTCAATCGGCCGTAAAAAAATGATGGTCATCGGTCTTTTGTTATTTTCATTTTCAGAGGCACTGTTTGGCTTTGCAAATGAAACGTGGCTATTATTTGTGAGCCGTCTACTTGGCGGTGTAGGTGCCGCCTTCATTATGCCAGCTGTTGTTACGTATATTGCCGATAAAACGACGCTAGCAAATCGTGCAAAAGCGTTAGGCTACCAATCGGCTGCGATTAGTTTAGGATTTATAATTGGACCAGGAATTGGCGGATTTATTGCAGAGTTTGGGATACGCGCACCGTTCTTCTTTGCTGCTGCCATTTCATTGATTACTGCCATTGTTATTTCCCTTGTATTAGACGATTCGATTTCAACAGAGCAACTACAAAAAAATCGTGCATCCGCTGTACAACCAGAGTTTATTCAGGAGTTTAAAAAATCTTTTCATCCACAGTACTTCTCACCACTACTGATCGTGTTCGTACTAGCGTTTGGACTGGCCGTTTATGAAATGATGTTTAGCTTATTCGTCGATGAAAAGTTGGGCTTTACGATCCGTGATATTTCGATCATTATTACGGTCGGCTCAATCGCTGGAGTTGTCGCTCAAATTTTATTCTTTGATAGGCTGGTCAATGTAATTGGCGAACGAATGCTGATTAATTTAACCTTACTATCTTCTGCTATTTTCATCTTTATTACGATTTTAATAGACGGTTACTGGACGATGACTGTCATTACGAGCATTGTATTCTTCTCTGGTGATATTTTACGCCCTGCTGTGACATCCTTTTTATCAAAAATCGCTGGAGAAAACCAAGGGTATATTGCGGGTATGAATTCTGCTTACACAAGCTTCGGTATCATACTAGGACCAATTATTGGCGGTATTTTATTTGATATCAACATCAATATGCCGTATGCATTTGCCGCAGTTGTGCTTGTCATCGCGTTTGTTATTTCAAGTACAAAATTAAAGAAGCCTCACCTCAATTAAACCTGCTTAAAAATTCGCTATCTCATTAGGTAGTGAATTTTTATTTTATATTCAAATTAGTGCGAAGTGCACTTATGCATAAAATAATATGTACTTTCATTTTATTGAACGATGGAATAAAAACTCTATCTAGCACCAATGAAGGAAAATTAAATGTAGAAAACACTATATTTAGGGGCTGCTGAACGAGGCTTACCCCTCATCGTGTAGTTCCAATATCTTTCGATAATGAATCAGACAAAAAAACCTCCTGTATAAGCAATGTCACACCAATAGGTGTGCACACTAATTATACAAAAGGTATGTAGTGGTAAAAAGTCTGTCATTAGCCGGTACATTTGTTGTCATTGACTGGTAAAAACACAGGTGGTACATTTCACTGGCCGTGATCATTTATCATGTAGCAGTCAACGGATTTTGTTGTTTAATCTCTTGTATCGATAAATGTACATTATAATTCCCATACTCAAGAATTTTATCCAGAAAAAGATTCAAATGTTCTTGCGAGTTAACTTTAATTTTTAAATGGTAACAGCCTTCTCCCGATACTCGGTGAACTTCCACTACCTCATTTCGATCATTCATGAATCGTATAAACGAATCATGGTTTGGTGTTTTCAAGTAAATAATGATAAACGCTGTATAAGAAAGCCCTAATTTCATTTCATCGACGATTAGAGAGTAGGCTTTAATCACACCATTATCCTCGAGCTTTTTAATACGATTCCCCACCGCCTGTCCCGTCATATGAATTTGTTCACCTAAGTCTTTCCATTGTATGCGTGAATTTTCGGAGAGTAACCGAAGTATTTGAAAATCAATATTATCAAGTTCCATAATAAACTCCTTTCACCATGAAATTATTTTGTTTAAAAACGTTTCGTCAACTTATCGATAAAATACCACATACGGTATATGATTGTAATGTAACAAAATACATTAAACAAGGTGGAGAATTATGAGCACAGCTCTAATTATTGTAGATATTCAAAACGACTATTTCCAAAATGGAAGAATGGAATTAGTTAATCCAGATAAAGCGGCTGCGAATGCTGCTAAAGTGCTTGAACATTTTAGAAAGAACAACAATGATAACATTTTTCACGTCCAGCATATCGCAGGTGATCCATCATTAGGATTCTTCCTTCCGGATACAGAGGGTGCTGAAATACATGAAACGGTACAACCATTGGAAAAAGAAAGCATTATCATCAAACATTTCGCTAACAGCTTTTTAAAGACTGAATTAGAAAGCAAATTAAAAGAAAAAGGTATAACCAAGGTAGTGGTTGTAGGTATGATGACGCATATGTGTATCGATGCGACAGTCAGAGCTGCAGTGGATCTAGGCTATGAAACTACACTTATTGAAGATGCATGTGCGACACGAGAATTATCTTATCAAGATCAAGTCGTTCCAGCAGAACAAGTCCATTTTGCGTTTGTCGGCGCGCTTAACGGTATGTATTGCGCTGTAACTTCGACCGAGGATTTCCTACGACAAGAAGCTGACAAATCATAAAGAACAATTAAATGTAAAAGGCTGTCCAGATATTATTTTTTCTGGATAGTCTTTATTCATTACGCTTTATTTGGTTGTTCGACATAAGCATTCCCCATCTGATAAAAGATCGAGAAGCCCTGTTTTTGGATCCATGACAAGACCATGTACAGGAATTGTTTTTGCTATTAATGGGTGATTACGGACAACATCACAACTCTTTAACACACTTTAATTGAGAAATCCCATGAGTCATAATAAATGTAAACTGAACGAAGTACTGCTTGTCTTTTAAAACAAGAGAACATTTCGCATTCAATCTTTATTCGAATAAAACTCCACATCTTTTGCTGCTAATCCTTTTTCAACATTTTCCATCAGGTCCGTTGTGTATGCTTTAAAGTCAAAGCTTTTTCGTTTGATGTTAATCATGACAAACCTAATCATACTTCTCATGCCTTTACCTCCTGCTCGTCCGATTAGTCTCTATTTATCTCTTATAGGTGTAAAAAGTATACATATTATTCCTTGTAGATTGGATAGTGTTAATGGGGGGAGGTACACCTATCTCCTTTAAAACGGAACCAAGAAATCCATATCATACAACTCAAACTCATTTTGGATCTTTGCCTAATATCAGATCAAGTGCTGCATCTATCCAATCGAGACTTTCTAAACCGGCGATTTTGTATAAAAATGCCCGACCTTGACAATAGTATAGAATATACATTGTTCAAAGGAAATTTCAAAGAAGAGGAGTTAATTTAATATGAATATAGAACTAATTCGAAACGCTACACTCGTTGTTCAATATGCAAGTAAAAAGTTTTTAGTTGACCCATTTTTAGCGGATAAGGGGACTCTTCCTCCTTTTCCTTCATTAAGACAAAACAACTCAAATAATCCATTAGTTAGTTTGCCAATATCTATTGACGACATCATTCATAATGTTGATGCTGTTATTGTCACTCATCTACATTATGACCACTGGGATGATGCTGCTAAAGAAGCGCTGCCAAAAGAGATTAAAATATTTACCCAAAATGAAGAAGATGCGACTGAAATTCGAAATGCAGGCTTCCAAAATATAGAGGTTTTACAAGAGAATACAGTCTTTGAAGGAATCCAATTAATTAAAACAAAAGGCGAGCATGGAAGAGGAGAAATCCTAAAAGTTACTGGTGTAGTGTGCGGCGTTGTCTTCAAACACTCAAATGAGAAAACTTTATATGTAGCCGGAGACACTGTTTGGTATGAGGCTGTTCAGGAAGTAATTGAAACACACAAACCAGAAATCATTGTTGTCAACGGTGGGGATGTTCAACTCTCTGAAGGTGGCCCTCTAATTATGGGGAAAGATGACATTTATGAAGTTTATAAAGCTGCACCTAACGCAAAAGTTATTTCTGTCCATATGGAAGCTGTTAACCATTGGACACTATCCAAAGAAGAATTAAAAAACTTTAGTAAAGAAAAAGGATTTTCAAGTAATATTTTAGTACCAGAAGATGGTGAATCCTATACATTTTAGTATGAACACCGACAGATATTGTCTAGTTCCTATTTAAAAATAAGAAATAGAAGAAGCTCATAATTATCAAAATTTTAATTGGGAGCTTCTTCTAATGACGAATATTATTAACTGTAAATATATCGCCAATCCTCCATATGGAGAAATATCCTAATACGACAAAACAACATGAAAAGCTACAAGGATATTTCGATAGGAGGTAGAGTTCAAAACAATGACAGCAAAAGAAACAAATACATCAACACAGCAGCCTATATATGTGGAGTTAGTATAGTTTCATGGACACAGTTTAATTAAGTCCTTACAATTATTTTGAGAGGATGTGTCCGAAATGGAACGTAAACCTGCAAGATAATAAATACGCGGCTTCTTTTTGTTGGTGACGTATCCGTGCTGGATCTTACGCCAAATGTAGTCTGAAAACTCTCTCTCGTAGGGCCGATATTCCATGCACAGGTTCATCTTGCCTTGTGTACCCTTATGTTCATTAAGATCTTATGTCTCGATTGGCCGACAACATGTCAATCATGTGACGCAGAGGAAGAACGATGCCGCTGTTTCATGTATTCGATAGTGGTTTAGACAAATAGGAAAACAAAACAACCTCTAGCGTGTTCTTTTGAGAATAAGCTGGAGGTTTGTTTGGTCTAGAGTTCTTTTAATATTATTTCGTGTGGCGAATGAAACGCAGGAACCTTCCCCTTTGTTTTTCGCTTTTCCCAATATACAAAATGCCTGACAAGACAACAACGGATACACCTGCCAGGATGACTGCGAGCCAGTTTTGGTTGTAGTCGTTTATGCCTGTTGCAAACATCAGTCCGAACAAGCTGGAGGCGAGAATGTTTCCGATAAACCGTGACGTTAAAAATAAGCCGGATGCTGTTCCGCTTTCTGCTACAGGGACAAAGGAATACAAAAGCGTTTGTAAGCCAATGTTCAATATACCATTGCTCAGCCCAATGATAGATAAAATAACCGCGATCCAAAGCAGCGAAGATTCTTTATTTATTGTTAACAACAAAAGAACCCCGCCAATTCCGATGAACGCGCCTGCAAGCAGCGGCTTTAAGTGACCTGATTGTTCAATCCAGCGTGTAGCAATCGGCGTGATCACCATAGCGAATACAGAGAGAGACAGCATCATGAGTCCGGTTTCTTTTGCATCAAGCGTCAATGCTGCGTTCATATACAATGGCATGGAGAGAAGCATAGAGAAAAAGATGAGTGTAGCAAAAGAATACAAGATATAGATCAATGAGATGTTCGGGTGATTTTTTAAAAAAAGCACATCAATAAACGGTTTTTCTTTCTTTTTTTCAACCTTGTAAAAAACGATCGTGAGTACGATGCAGATTACAAGCAGCCACACATTTACTTCTGTTTTAATAGTTTGCAGCCAGTAGATCCAAAGCGAAATACACAAGCTGAACAACAAAATGCCGGCTCCGTCCCATTTAAATGTTGTCTCTGTTTGCTGCACGTCAGCCGGAATAAAAAAAAGACCTAATAGAGCAGAAACAATAATAATAGGAAAGTTCACATAAAAAATGACATGCCAGCTGCCCCAACCGATTAAGAGGCCGCTAATGGTCGGTCCAAAAGCAGCCGAAGTTGTCGCAAACACAGACAGCAAGCCAATCACACCGTTTTGATTTTCTTTAATATAGGCGCGGACAATGCCCATTCCCGCTGGATACAAGGCTGACGTTCCAATCGCTTGAATGGATCGCATCAGCAGCAAGGAGAGCATATTTTGAGAAAAGGGAGCCACAAATGAAGAAATGCTGACTAATAAGAGGCCTGCAATAAAGATTTTTTTCCTTCCGTATACGTCACTTATTTTTCCGAGGAGTGGTAAAAAAACCGCACACACAACAAAGTAAGAAGCAATGAGCCACGTAATATCTTTTGATGTAAGCGCGAATTCCTGCTGAATGTCTGGCAATGCCACTGTAATCATAGAAGTATTTAAAGGGTTCAACATGACGGCTAGTATAATAGATGCAACTAAAAAATTCGGTTTTTTCACCGCAGTCAGACTTTCCGTTTCGGATGCCATAAATAACAAATCCTTTCTATATGGAAAAGGATGCCCACTCGGACACCCTGCATTTGGCGCGATACAATCATCCTGTGACTGATTGTGAGGAAAAAGAGTCGTCTTGTCCGGCTTACACCGTCCGTTTGTCAGCTATTGAATACGACAAATTTTCTCCATTTGACTCAATCACCTGCTTGTACCAGTAAAACGAATCTTTTTTGATTCGCTGAAACGTTCCGTTGCCATTGTCATCGACGTCGATGTAAACAAATCCGTACCGCTTTTTCATTTCTCCTGTGCTGGCCGCAATAATATCAATAGGTCCCCACATCATATAGCCCATCAGCGGAATGCCATCGATATCAATTGCTTTTTCCATTTCCTGAATGTGCTCTCTAACATAATCGATCCGGTACGAATCATGAATGCTGCCGTCTTCTTCTATATGATCCACTGCGCCTAACCCATTTTCAACGACCATAAGCGGTAATTGATAGCGGTCATATAACACATTTAATAAATAGCGGAGTCCGGACGGGTCGACCGGCCACCCCCAGTCACTTTTTTGTAAAAAGGGATTATCGTAGCCCGTTTTCACACCATTTAATCCACTAAATTCTACTGGAGTGTTTTTGCCGACAACATGGGTTAAGTAGTAGCTAAAGGACAGAAAATCCACTGTCCCTTTTTTCAGTTCTTCCAAATCTCCTTCTTGAATGGGCAACTCGATGCCTTCCCGTTCAAATTCTTTTCGTTTGTAAGCTGGATAATAGCCGCGGCATTGAACGTCACAGTAAAACAGCATATTGTGCATAAAGTCATTTGTTGCCTGAACATCCTCTGGGTCCGGGCTGGCCGGATAAGCGACATGACCGTTGTACATCATGCCTACTTTGTTGTCAGCATCTATCTCATGCGCCAGCTGGACCGCTTTTGCACTTGCTAAAAATTGATGATATGCCGCTGTCATCCGCACCTGCTTATCATTCGAATCAATTCCTGCAGCCATCCATGGCTTTGTTGACAGCACGTTGATTTCATTGAATGTCAGCCAATACGTCACTTTTCCTTTATACCGTTGAAAGACCGATTGGCAATAATTCATAAAAAAGTCGACTACTTTCCGGTTTTGCCATGAGCCATATTTCAGCAGTCCAAGTGGTGTTTCAAAATGAGACAATGTTACGATCGGTTCGATGCCATACTGCCGGCACGTGTCAAAAACTCGGTCATAATGCTCCAGGCCTGCTTCGTTTGGTTCCGATTCGTCTCCATTTGGGAAAATTCTGGACCAGGCAATTGACAGCCGGTAGCTTTTAAATCCCATTTCCGCAAACAGAGCAATGTCCTCTTCAAAACGGTGATAATGGTCCACTGCTTGATGGCTTGGATAATAGTTACCTTCAATGATCGTTTCCGTGATCTCCCGAGGCACCCCATGAACGCCTGCTGTCATAACATCAGCCGTACTTAAGCCTTTCCCCTCCTCTACATAAGCGCCTTCACATTGATTTGCTGCCGTTGCGCCACCCCACAAAAAGTCTTTTGGAAAACCCATTTTATCTGCTCCTTTTCGTTAAGTGATTTTGGTCAGCTGCCCATAGGAGCAGCTGATCGATTGATTATCTAGCTAATTTTAACAATGCTTCTCCTACACCAACATCTTTTCCGGTAATGCTTAACACATCGGCATATTCCGATGAATTGGTCACAATCAGCGGTGTAATCACGTCATAGCCTTCTGTTTTAATGCCTTCAATATCAAATTCTAGCAACAAGTCACCTTTTTTCACTGTTTGTCCTTTTGCTACTTTTGCTGTGTAATGGCGTCCTCCGAGCTTCACTGTGTCAATCCCGACATGAATGAGCAGCTCTTTTCCATCTGTTCCGGTTAAGCCGATGGCATGATTTGTTTCAAAAAGAGCTGTCACTATGCCGTCGATTGGTGCAAATGCTTTTCCTTCTTCTGGAATAATCGCAACGCCTCTTCCTAAAATGCCTTCTGAAAAAACAGCGTCACTTACTTCTGTAAGTTCCACCGCTTTGCCTTTTAAAGGAGAGTACACGACATCTTCCGGCAAGTAAGTGGACTCGGTGATTGCTTTTTCACTAGATACGCTGCCCGCTGGTGCTTCATCTTCAACTGGATCTTTAATGCCCAGAATAAAGGAAACAATAAAGGCAACGGCAAACGAAATCGCACAAGCAATGACAGCATGTGTGAAGTTTTGGAATCCATCCGGGCCGATATAGCTAGGAAGCGAGAAAAGACCTGGTGCTACTTGCGCGTATCGTCCGACCTCCATAATGCCAAGGTAAAGACCTCCGATTCCCCCGCCAATCATCGCTGCGACAAGCGGCCGTTTAAACCGCAAACTAATGCCATACATCGCTGGCTCTGTAATTCCGATCACAGCGGTTACTCCTGCGGAAGAAGCCAGTTGCTTCACATCTTTGTTTTTCGTGCGAAATGCAACAGCAAGTGAAGCGGCTCCTTCCGCGACATTTGATACCATCATCCCCGGACCGGCAACCGTATCAATACCGGACGTCGCCAACATACTCATCCCGATCGGAATAATACCATAATGCATCCCTGCCATGACCAAAAACGGCGTGAACGTACCAACGATCGTTGGCACAAGCCAGCTTACGTGTGTATTCAAGAAACCAATACCCGCGCCAAGTGCTAAGCCAAGATAGTTTCCTAATGGCCCAATAAACAGCAGTGTCACCGGCGCCACAATAATGAGCGTAACTAATGGTGCTAAAATGAGCTGAAGAGACTTCGGAGTAATTTTTTCAGCAAACGGTTCAACATAAGATATAAACCAAACCGCTAAAATAATAGGAATAACCGATGACGCATACGATACAAGCGGAATATTTAGTCCTAGAAAGTCAATTCCAGTCCCAGCTTCTTTTGCAGTACCTGTCATGGCAATAAACGTTGGGTGAATTAAAATGGCCCCGATGCTCATCGCTACATACTGATTTACATTGAATTTTTTTGCTGCTGAAACAGCTAAAAGCACAGGCAGGAAGTAAAAAGCAGCATCTGCCATGAAATTCAATACTTGAAATACATCGGATTCAACATCTATCCAATTAAAGGCCATGAGCAGTGCCAAAAGTGCCTTCAACATACCAGCACCAGCAAGCGCTGGAATAAGCGGGAAGAAGCAGCCCGCGATCGTGTCTAAAATTCTCGGAATCAGCTTCTTTTCTTTTTCATCTTTACTTCCGCTTGACTGTTCTGAAAAATTCCCCAGTGCTTGAATTTCCTTATGGACGTTCTTCACGTCATTTCCAACTACCACCTGATACTGTCCACCCTTATTAACTACTCCAACGATGCCTTTTAATTTCTTAATCGCTTCTGTATCTGCTTTTTGATCGTCTTTCAAATTAAATCGGAGTCTGGTGGCACAGTGCCCTACAGATGAAACATTTTCTTTTCCGCCTACTTTTTCTAAGATGACAGCCGCTAACTCTTTATGTGTCATATTTCCCACCTCTTTTTTCTGAATGTTCTGTCGGGTTTTGAACAAAATAAAAACCCACCAGTTACAGTAAGAAATCAAAAGATGATTTCCTTCTGTAACTGGTGGGTATAGCCTTTCGTAACAATCCCACATATTTATTTGCTTTCTTCAATGACCCTTCTAATATGAATGGCCAAGTATACAATTTCGTCTTCAGTTAATCGATAGCCCGTTTCGTTTAGAACATACTCTTCAATACGCTTAGCACACTTATATTCATTGGGATACTTTGTTTGAATAACTTCTGCAAAGCCCAGATCCGATTTTCTCCGATCATGCTGAACTTTCATCAGCCTTCTGACAAAATATTTAATATGTGTCCAAAAGCGTTCATAATGCAGCGAGTTTTCGTTCAGCTCGATGCCGTAATGATATTTAACGATGTCGATGATCTTTTTTTGCCTTTGAATCAGTTCCATCGTTTCCTGCATCTTTACGGTGTCATCCATCTGGGCATTGACCAAATGAAGCGCTATAAAACCGGCTTCCGAGTCACTCAGCATAACTCCATGCCTTTTTTTAATAATTTTCAAGGCTTCTTTGCCAATCAAATACTCGTGGTTGTAAAACCGATCAACTTCCCACAAAATGGCGTTTCTTACAGTGATGCCTTTTTTTGCCCGGTCAATGGCATGGTAAATGTGATCCGTTAAACCGAGCCAGATGGTATCATCAAGCTTTTTATTTAACGAGTTGGCTGCATACCGCACAATTTCATTGGTTGTTTTGACGTATGTATAAGGAATGTTTGAAAGCAGAACTTCAAGGTAATTGCTGTCCTCTTCCCCTTCTATCACATACACCCGTTCAATCAAAGACTCATCGATAAAATCGTTTCTTTGCTTTTGAAAGCCAAGGCCTTTGCCCATGACAAGCACTTCTTTGCCATCTTTATGCGAGCGTACTAAATTATTGTTAATCACTTTATCAATCTTTAAATTAGCAGACAAATCGTTTTCCTCCAAGGCTCACACAATGATGGATCGCTGCCTTTATCACGACAGTGCTACTAGTGACCAGTATAGCCTGCCGAACAGTAACTACCCGATCCAAATTTATATTGCTATTTTAGCGCCGGCTGAAAGCGATGTCAACTGTAAAAATAAATTGTTTATGTTTGCCTGGCCGACAGCGTATGACAGTTTTTCACTTCTTGAATGGACAAATTCAACATGTAATTTCCATATTCAAGTATTTGATTCAGCAATTCATTTAAATGGTTTTGTGCATGTAGTTTGACTTTCAAGTGGTAACACCCTTCCCCTGATATGCGGTGGGCTTCAACGATTTCTTGCCGATCGCGTAGAAAATGAACGAATGCATCATGATTGGCGGTTTTCATGTAAACAATTACGAAAGCCGTACAAGACAAGCCGATTTTTACGTCTTCTACGAACAAAGAATAAGCTTTGATGACCCCATTTTCTTCAAGCTTCTTAATCCGGTTCCCTACCGCCTGCCCCGTCATATGCACCTTCTCCCCTAAGTCTTTCCATTGAATGCGTGAGTTTTCGGACAGGAGCTGGAGGATTTGATAATCCATGTGATCAAGTTCCATAGTACATTCCTTTCACGATGAAATTAATGAACAATAAAGTCTTTCGCGAGCCTATCGATAAAAGAGACAGACTACTTTATGCTTTGTATTGTAATTCATTTTTCTTACGAGGTGAAAGAAAATGAGCAAAGGTTTAATCATTATTGATATTCAAAACGACTATTTTCCAAATGGGAAGATGGAGCTGAGCCAGCCTGACAAAGCAGCTGCCACCGCCGCAAAAATACTGGAATGGTTTAGACAAAACGAAAATGAAACCATTTACCATATTCAGCACGTCGCTCACGCTCCGGAACTGGGCTTCTTTCTACCCGATACAGAAGGCGTTCACATTCATCACACGGTTTCTCCAAAAGAAAATGAAATCGTCATCCAGAAACACTTTCCAAACAGCTTTTTACAAACAGAACTGGAAAGCAAACTGAAAGAAAAAGGCGTAACACAGCTTGTCATCGTCGGCATGATGACCCATATGTGCATCGATGCCACTGTTAGAGCCGCGGTCGATCTTGGCTTCGAAACCACATTAATTGAAGATGCATGTGCCACAAAAGAGCTGGCCTACGAAGACAAAACGGTTCCCGCTGAACAGGTCCATCACGCCTTCATCGGGGCGCTAAATGGCATGTATGCCCGCGTTATGTCAGCGGAAACGTTTTTGAAAGAAAATCAGTGAACTGTAGGGTGTGAAATATAAAAAAGCGCAGCTGATGTGCTGTGCTTTTTACTCTGCTATTTCTAACTCTTTATTGTTTTCTAGTTGTATGATCAGTTTTTGGGTCGTTTCATCTCTAAATACGACCATCCTTCTCGCCCTATCCATAATCCTTCTAAGTCCTCATAGTCTTGCTGCGTAGTGGCCGCTCTTTTTTCGAGCGCCTCATACTTTGCTTCTATAACTGATTTCTCTTGTTTTACTGTTTCAAGGTCTCTTCGAATAATTTCATAATCTGCTTCAGACGTATTTATATTTTGTAGAAAATTGATAATCTGTTTCATTGTAAATGCATTAGAGGTTGGAATTTCTATTGTATCTTGATCTGCAGGATTATTTTCTGAAACAATATGAAGTTCTGAAACCCTTTCTTTCTTTTGGGAGTTACGAAAATATCCAAGAGAAATACTATTCAACAAAAGAAGTCGCAGAAATGATTGGCCGCTCCGTCTCTACAGTTCATGCGTATGTACAAGAAGGAAAGCTAAAACCTGTGGAGGATCCGTGGGGAGGTCACCAAGGGCTTCTTTTTTCTAGAGAAGAGATTGAACGGCTTATCGAAATGATGCCTAAAACGCCGGAAGGCTTAACGTTAAACCAAGCGGCAGAATACCTGCAGACAAACCGAAACTTTATTGCGGCTTATATTAAAGAAGGTCTTCTTCCCGCCTCTGAAGGACAGATAAGAGGGCGAATAATTCCACTGATCCAAGAAAGCGACCTTAAAGAATTCAGCGAGCTGCATGAAAAGAAAATTTGGGAATACCGGCTTTCCCAGCGGCAATACTACAATAAAAAAGCAAAAGAAGCCGTGTATCAGCGCTTTTCTTCCCCTTCTATTCCGGAAGCAAGACTTATGCGCAAAGGTTTGGGAGATTGGTACTTCATTGTGCCGGGAACCGACGACACTTTCAGCTACATGGAAGGAATCTATACACACAGGTTAACACCTGACTATTCAATTGAAATGGGCAAGCGTAGCACGAAACCTGGATATGCGGTACTCAATCTGCCAGCCGTCTATTCCCTTACCTATCAATTGATAGATCTGCTTTATCAACAGGTACCAGTGGCCAACCTATACATGGAACGGTTAAAGGATCGTTGGGTCATTCATATGAAAGACGCACGATTAAATGGTGTTTCGGTTGAGTTAGCGGACTTCTTCATTAAGCGTTCGGCTAAACAAGGGCGTGTGCGGTATGTTCCGGAATATGAGGCACTCAGCATTGGATCCGATGAGGAATTGCTGTCGGTTTCGTTTTCAGTAGATATTAAAGAGTGACTACGAAAAAAGGAGAACAGATAGGGAAAAGTATGCAGGATATTGCGGCAGAAATCCTTGAGGAAGTGTATAAACGTGAGCAAGGTCAAAGCGGAGGTAATATCAATCATTTTTAAGTATTGAGTCGGAATTGGGGCTTACTTATTTAAGTCAGCTCTTTTATTTTATGCTCTGTAATTATTATTGCCTGGTTCTTGTTTTAGTTAAGCGGAGAACATATTTCAAAAGCTACGTGGACGGGGACACATAGCTTGAGCCGCTACATATTTTTCTATAAAAGGCTCATCGCTTTCAGATAAAATCCCTTTCTCTTTTATCCTTTTCATCGCTTCTTCGTTTACTACACATTCGTGGCCATCATCATGCAGGAAAAAAACAGGCTTATCGAATTTGATTTCTTCCGAATCTTTCGCTGTAAGCAGATGGTCTATGTCAGAAAACTGGCTGTCTATTAATCCATTTCCGACCATCCAATCTCCTTCTTCCAACTTTGCTTCTCATATGTTGAATAAATGATTTCCTTCGCTCCTCGTAAGAAGTCACATCACGAAAATTCAATTCTTTTTTCATAATGCCATAACGAAGGAGGGCATATGAGAGTCATTAAAGGCAGCAGTAACCACTCTTTCCCGCCCGTCTACTACATGCTCACCCATTTCTTCAGCAAGACCACGATTTATGGAAACAATTTTTCCGTCATCCATCGTTATATGATATCAGTCGCTAATCCCGTCATTTACAAATGGTCTGTAGATCCGTACATTATTTAATATTTTCATCTTCTCTTCCTTTCTAAATCAATCCTTCCCTAGTCTCTACCCCTTCGTTTATTTTTTTAACGATAGCAGGAAAACCCTAGCTGCCGACACTGGTACATAGTTCCCTTATCCCTGCATCTAATAAAAACCACCCTTCCTCCTCGAGATAAAAACAGTCCGAGTAACCCATATCTAAACGTTAGAGATAAAGAAAGCGGGCTGTTCAACCAGAACCAGAGCGCGATACACAACAGGTTACACAAGAATAAAAATGGTCTTTCAGTAGAGAATAGAAGAAATGGTATAAACAGGAGGGGACAAGAATGACTTCAGAAATGAAGGAAAAATGCGGGGTATTTGGCGTGTTCAATCACCCTAAAGCAGCCGATTTAACATACTACGGACTTCACGCCCTTCAGCACCGGGGCCAGGAGAGTGCAGGAATCGTGGTTAGCGATGGCAAGACTTTTAGACACCACCGCGGGATGGGATTGGTTACCCAGGTGTTTTCGCGTGATATTCTCGATGGGATGGACGGGAATATGGCTATTGGCCACGTTCGTTATTCAACCTCTGGAGAAAGCTTGTTGCAAAACGCACAGCCTCTCGTTTTTAAATATAGCGGAGGCGATCTGGCTGTGGCTCATAACGGCAATCTGGTAAATGCAAGGATAGAACGTAATGTGTTGCAGCAGCAGGGAAGCATCTTTCAAACAACAACTGATACAGAAATCATCGCCCACCTTATTGCCCGTTCCAGTAAAAACGAGTTTGAGGAGGCAGCTCCTGACATTCTTACACGAATCGATGGGTCTTTCGCTTTGCTTATTATGACAGAAAAACAGATGCTCATTGCGCTGGATCGTCATGGATTACGCCCTCTCAGCCTTGGAAGGATCGGTGAAGCGGTCATTGCTGCTTCAGAAACATGTGCTTTAAATGCTGTTAATGCTGAGTTCTGGCGGGACGTGGAGCCGGGAGAATGGCTTCTTATTGACGAAAATGGCATTCGAACCGGACGATTCGCTCCGAAAAGTGAGTTATCTCTTTGTTCTTTTGAGTTTGTTTATTTTGCCCGGCCTGATAGCGTTATACATGGAAGAAGCATTTTGTCAATCCGAAAAGAATTAGGAAAAATTTTAGCAAAGGAACATCCGATACAAGCAGACGTGGTAGTCGCTGTTCCCGATTCCAGCATACCGGCAGCTATTGGTTTCGCCCAAGAATTAGGGGTCCCTTATGAGATGGGTCTGATCAAAAATCCATATGTCGGCCGTTCATTTATAGAGCCTACCCAGGAACTGCGCGAATTGGCTGTTCGCCTTAAACTGAGTGCCGTTCAAGAAATTCTTGAAGGAAAAAGAGTGGTGCTTGTGGATGATTCGATTGTAAGAGGAACAACCAGTAAACGAATTGTCCAGTTGATTCGGCAGGCTGGAGCCAAAGAAGTTCATGTACGCATTAGTTCACCGATGGTTCGCAACCCTTGTTTTTATGGAGTTGATATGCCGACAAAAGAAGAGTTATTTGCCAACAGACTAGAGCATGAGAAAGCAATGGGCGAAGCGATTGGAGCAGATACTTTAGCTTTTTTAAGTACAGAAGGTTTGTTAAAAGCAGTGGATGTGAACCTGGCAGAAACCAGCAATCGTTGTATAGCTTGTTTCAGCGGGGCTTATCCAACCAATTTATACTTGAAGTGAGTAAGTAAAGTACCCGACAAAATTAATAGCTGCTGACTATCAACCCAACAAGGCATGTGTTTGTACCAATTATGCCTTGTTGAACTTTCAGAAAAAAACCATTCTTTTAACTCCGCCTAATTGTAAATACAAGAAATTTACAGGTATCCGTTTAAATCACAAACTGCTTATTTTTTAGATGAAAGTCGTAATACTGATCAAGCTTTTCATATAGTTTTTCAAGCAATTCCTCTACTTCTTCCCGTTCATTCTGCCATTTTTGAATTTGATCTATTGACTCTTCAACCGATGTATTATGTAAATCGTGAATTACCCTTTGATCCACTTGTTCATATGTCTCGTCTATCAAATCATCCAATTCATCCCGTGCTTGTTTCAAATCAGAAATTTGTTCCGTTAGCTGTTTGAGAAGGGGATTCAACTTTCATACCTCATTTCATTTTTATTTCTATTTTTAAATATGACGGAAAAGCACTATTTTTATACCGATGATATCCCACTTAATTCTTTCTAATACAAAGGCAATTCATGTTTCCTCAATATGTTTTATGCTCCCAAGTCTTGTCTGTTCATCAGCTAGTGGTATTTTACAGGGATTTCACCCATTATTAGTTCATGTAATTCTTCTGACGACCGTTCGATCACTTTCGGAGATTCATCCCCCACTTATCAAGCTGGATCTTCCGCTTCTTTTAAACCGGCAGGCTGCCGGGAACCGACGATACTTTTAGCTACATGGAAGGGATCTACACACATAGGTTAACACCTAACTATTCCCTTGAAAGGGGCAAACGCAGCACGAGGCCTGGATATGCGGTACTTAATCTTTCGGCCGTCTATTCTCTCACCTATCAAGTAATGGATCTGCTTTATCAGCAGGTGCCAGTGCCCAATATGTAGGAGCGGTTAAAGGATCGATGGGTCATTCATATGAAAGATGCGCGGTTAAATGGTGTTCACGTTGAATTAGCTGACTTTATTAAACGTTCGGCTAAACAAGGGCACGTGCGTTATGTTTCTGAATATGAGGCACTCAGCATTGAGCGGAGAAGGAATGGTTGTCGGGTTCCCTGTCAGTCAATGTTAAGGACTGGCTTCGGAAAAAAGGAGAACAGACAGGCAAGAGTATGCAGGATATTGTGGCGGAGATTCTTGAAGAAGTATATAAACGTGAGCAAGATAATATCAATCATTTTTAATTGTTAAATCAAAATCGGAACTGACTTATCTAAGTCAGTTCCTTTATTTCATACCCTGTGATTGTAATTACCTGCTTCCACTTCTTCATTTAGTACATTAATCATCGCAATGGTCATCTTCACCTGGCTTTTAAGCTATGCTTCGCCAGATTCATCTAATTTTTACACAGGTTAAGTGTACAATTCATGAAATTCCAGCTGTTTCAGCAAGATACTCGATTAAATGCAGTGCCCTCACAGACTGGGTAAGATTTTCACGTTCAATGCCCAGCTTCATTTGCAGCAAGCATCCTGGATTGGTCGTAATTACGACAGATGCTCCGGTCGCTTTTGTATCTTTCATCTTCTCATTAAGAATCTCCATAGATGCATCATAGTTAACGATATTATAAATCCCTGCTGAACCGCAGCACATGTCTGCCCGCTCCATCTCTATCAATTGAACTCCTGAAATTCCTTTTAAAAGCTCTACAGGCTGTTTAGTCACTTTCTGCACGTTTGTCATGTGACAGGAACGTTGATACGTTACCCGCTCTTCCCGATTTGATTGCAGATTCGGCAAACCGCCGCACGAAATTAGTACCTCGCTGATGTCTTTGGATTTTTTAGAGAATGCCAAAGCTCTAGCTGCCCATTCCTGATCATTTGCAAGCAAATGACTATATTCATACAGCATAGCACCACATCCGCCTGCATTATTTACAACAAAATCAACATTCTCTTCTTCAAACACTTTGATATTTTGCTTGGCCAGACGCTTGGCTTCTTCCATTTCTCCAGAATGTGCGTGCAGCGCCCCGCAGCATGTTTGTTTTTGTATGACGACAACATCACAGCCAGCTTCAGCAAGCAGCTCAATCGATAACCGGTTTATACGCTGAAACATAGCATCCATAATACATCCGGTAAAAAAGGCGACTGTATATTTTTTTTCTCCTTTTGCTTTTACTCTGTCAGGTGTTTTTTTGCGTTCTTTCGGTGAAACAGACTGCGGCATGATCGCTTCGAACGCCCCTAAATGATAGGGCAGCTTGTTTGTCAGGCCAGATTTATGTGCTGCTTTTCGTATCCCACTTTTTTCATAAAACCAAACGGCATTACCCGTTAATTTCATAGCCTGCCTGCTTGGAAATACTTTTTTAAACATAGCCTTTCTCAGCAGGCGGACAGGAACAGAAAATTTCTTGCGTTTCACAATTGTTGCCCGTGTTGCTTCTAAAAGAGACCCATATTGAACTCCCGTTGGACATGCCGTTTCACAAGCACGGCAGCCAAGGCACATATTCATTGGCTCTTCCAAAACCGATAGGTCCGTTATCTTTCCCTCCCCCACCATTTTGATCAAATTTATTCGACCACGCGGAGAATGTGTTTCTTTCCCCATCGTCATGTAAGTCGGACAAACTGGCAGACAATAGCCGCATTGTACGCAGGCATTTGTTTTTTCATACTGTAATTCTTCTTTCAATTGTTCGAGCGTTTGCTTCATCTTAACTCAACTCCAATTTCTGCCCTGGTTCGGGGAATATTTTTCCTGGATTCATGATGTTATTTGGGTCCCACACTTCTTTAATGCGTTTCATCATATCCAGACCAGCTTCACCTAGCTCCATTTCCATAAAAGGAGCTTTCATTAAGCCAATACCATGTTCACCCGATAGTGTTCCGCCGAGTTCCACTGCTGCCGTAAAGATCTCCGCAACTGCCTGCTCAACACGGCGCATTTCTTCTTTGTCGTTTTTATCGCAAATAATGTTGGGGTGTAAATTTCCGTCTCCTGCATGGCCAAATACGACAAGGTGTACGTTGTACTTATCACGAATCTCCTGAAGCCTTTGGCACATTTGCGGAATTTTGCTTCTTGGCACCGTGGCATCTTCTGAAATCTTAGTTGGTTTTATACGGACGATAGCTGGCGACACCAGCTTGCGAGCTCTCCAGATTTCTGCCTCTTCAGCTTTGTGTTGTGGAATACGAATGTCCTCAGCACCAACCGAATGGCATAGTTCATTTATTTTTTTTACCTCGTCTTCCAAAGCCAGAGGATGCCCATCCAGTTCAATTAAGATAACGGCTTCAGCCTCTGTCGGCAGTCCTAGCGGTTCGTAATTTTCAACCGCTATAATAGAAGACTGATCCATCAGCTCCATTTTTGAAGGCAAAATGCCTGCCGATAAGATTTTTGAAATGGCACTTCCTGCATCAACAAGGCTGTTGAACACCACCATAAGCGTGGCAGAAGCGACGGGTTTTGGAATAAGTCGCAGTATCGCTTTTGTAATAATACCCAGCGTTCCCTCTGATCCGACAATCAGTTTTGTTAAATCATAGCCGGTTACGTTTTTTACTGTTTTTCCACCTGTTTTGATAATCTCCCCTTCCGGCGTGATCACTTCCAACCCAATCACATAATCTTTGGTTACTCCGTACTTTAATCCTCTAGGTCCGCCTGAATTTTCGGCCAGATTGCCACCGATGGTAGATACATGAGAACTGCTTGGATCCGGGGGATACATAAGCCCTCTTTGTTCTGCTGCTTGATGGATGGCAGATGTCAGCACCCCTGGAGAAACAACGGCGACTAAGTCTTCTTCATAAATTTCAAGCACGTCATCCATAACTGATAAATCAAACACAAGTCCCCCTTTTACCGGAAGAGGCCCGCCGCTTAAAGAAGTGGACTGGCCGCGGGGATAAACCGGAATCTGCTCACGGTTTGCCAGTTTCACAAGAGCAGCCAATTCTTCTACACTTTTGGTCTGAATAACTGCATCCGGCAAAAACGTGCCGAAAGAGCCGTCAAATGAATAACTAAAACGATCGCTTTCCTCGATTAAGACTCTTCCTTCTTTCACAATGTTTTGAATCTCTTCAATGTGTTTTGCTTTAACCGTTTTCATTTTTCATCTCCCCTTTTCCCTATACCGTATAGTCTCTTAATAATAAGCTTAATTTCTTTTCTGCATTTTTAAGGTGAATCACACATTGAATCTTGGCCAGTTCTGGTTCTTCTGCTTCGATGGCCATCAAAATATTATGATGCTCTTTATAAACAGCTTCACGCCTTTGTCTAAGTTCTGCATTGGGCCGAAGGGTAATGTCTAAAGCTCTCTTATATAAAGAAGATAAGCTTTCCAATGTTTGAACCATAATAGGATTGTGTGTAGCCAAAATAACAGAACGGTGAAAATCGATATCTGCATCAATGGCACTCATTCCTTTTTGAAGCGACTCATCTTCCATTCTTTTTAATATTTGTTTCATTTGTTCAAGCTGTTCTGGTGTACGTCTGAGTGCTGCTAAATAGGCTCCTTCAGGCTCCAAAATTTTTCTCATTTCAAAGAGATGCTTAATACTTTCTACATCGTCACTTTCCATTCGTACGCGCTGCAGCAATGTTGGGTTGGTTGCTTCTTCTACATAGGTCCCCCCGCCCTGACGTGAAGAGATCATACCTGCTGCCCGGAGCATACTCAGCGCTTCACGTATAGGCACTCTGCTAACACCAAACTGGGCAGTCAGCTCCATTTCAGTGGGCAGCTTTGATCCGGGGGGGAATGTTCCATTTTCAATCAGGTTCAATAATTCACGAGAGATAACTTGCGAGATCTTTTCCTTTTTTGACATGTTTCGTTCCTTCCTCTCTCTTCATCCTAACAAGAAGTGTTGCTTTAGTTACAACAAATTTGTATAACAAATTTTATTTAATTTGTATACAAACAAATGCTTATTTTCTAAAAAATTGATTTACAAAGGCTCTTATAGCCTCTATAATAAATAAAAATGGTGAGTATTTCAACACAATTCATGAAATTTGTATAACAAATTTTCTTGGATCTCGGAAATTAGTTATACAAATTGACTGTTCATTATGCTGCTACTCTACAAATAGGGTTATCGAAAGATTTTACGTCTATTCACTAATGTAAACCCTTACAAATATGAACAGAATTCATTACTGGATGATGAGATTGTTTTGTTTTGTGGACTTATTTTATTGCTTGTTTAAGCAGAAATCCACGACCATTTCATTATGAACATTAGGAGGAATCAGAGTGAAAGATTATTCAAAAGATGTAGAAAAACGAACCATCAAAAAAGTAACCATGCGCCTTATCCCATTCCTTTTTATTTTGTACATCATATCTTATCTCGACAGAGCAAACATAGGATATGCGGCCTTGGACATGAATGCAGATCTTGGCATCACAAGTGAAGTATTTGGATTTATTTCTGGTATCTTCTTTATTGGTTATTTCTTATTTGAAGTACCAAGCAACATCTTACTGCAGCGTTATGGCTCAAGAGTATGGATTGCACGAATTTTGATTACCTGGGGGATTGTTTCTGTTGCTACGGCTTTTGCTCAAGATGCTTTTCATCTTTATATTATCCGTTTCTTGCTTGGTGTCGCGGAAGCCGGCTTTTTCCCCGGCATTATTCTTTACTTAAATTCCTGGTTTAGAAAAAAGGAACTTGCCCGTACCATCGCTATGTTTATGACAGCCATTCCCGTGTCTTATATTATCGGCGGTCCATTATCAACATGGATTATGGATAACATTGAGTGGCTTGGAATTTCAGGCTGGCGCTGGATGTTTATTTTAGAAGGCTCTCCAGCAGTCATTCTAGGGATTGTTACGTATTTTTATTTAACCAATAAACCTGAAGAAGCAAAATGGCTTTCTAAAGAAGAAAAAACATGGCTGATTGAAGAACTTCGCAAGGATAAAGAAGAGCATGAAGGAAAGAAAGAAGTCCAAAATAAAGATCATAAAAAAGCGCTTACTGATAAAAAAGTGTGGTATTTGGCGATCATTTATTTTGTTTATATTTCGGGAAGCCTTGGTGTTGGGTATTGGATGCCTCAAATTATCAAAGAACTATCAAGCTTTTTAAGCAATACTCAAATCGGTCTTATATCAACGATTCCTTTTATTGTGGCTACAATTGCCATGAATTACTGGGCAGTACGCTCTGATCGAACTGGAGAAAGAAAAATGCATTCGGCTATTCCACTGGTCATTGGAGCTATTGCTTTAATTGGAGCCGGGTTAACAAGCAATCCATTTTTTTCAATGTTCTTTCTCACCCTGTCTCTTGCCGG
Organism: Domibacillus sp. 8LH; assembly: GCF_038806185.1. Classification (NCBI taxonomy): domain Bacteria; kingdom Bacillati; phylum Bacillota; class Bacilli; order Caryophanales; family Bacillaceae; genus Domibacillus; species Domibacillus sp. 8LH. The sequence goes on from NZ_JAVJNG010000005.1 coordinate 60,430, forward strand.
GATGTATTGCTTTAAAGGACCATTTTTCGCACTGCCGTCCATGTTGCTAGCTCCCTCCACAACAGTTGTAGGTGTTGCCGTAATTAACTCTATTGGAAATCTAGGTGGTTTTCTTGGACCGTATGCTGTAGGAATGCTGAAGGATGCAACAGGCTCTACAGGTGCAGGACTTATATTCCTTAGCGCTATGCTCCTGATTGGCTTCGTATTAGTATTGTTTATCAAAAGCAGTTCGGTACAAGCAAAAACGACTAGCCAGAAAATAATCAAAAAATCAGTTTAGTTTAAAAGATATTCCTGTAACACATGCTTTCATAACATGATAAAAACTCGTTTCTTCGGCAAGTTATTGCATGCGCTCACACAAAAAAACATAGGAGCAGAAAAATTAAATTTTTCTATTACGCTGAATGATTAAACCTTTATTTGTGTATGAAGGAAGTTGACTTTTCTGAAGCAGTGGTGTTCTGTACACCGCATTTATGCGATCCCCTTTAAATGTCTTATAGTAAGGACAGGTTCACAAAGCACTAAAAGAAAAGCAAACAGCCCAATTTTATGGAGCGGAGAACAAGGTAATCGAGCCTTGTTCTCTCTTTTATTTATAAGGGCTAATTGGATTGTCAACACTAAATCAAACAACTTTCTTAGAGGATAAGCAACCGAAAAAACACCCCAGATCTTTAAAATCCGGGGTGTGTCAAATACAACAAAATTGCATTTATGTTGTATTCTATTTTACTGGTCAACAGTAGACCAAATCTGTTGATGAAAAGGCAAACACGTCTTTAACTTCTAAAGGACAGGTAAAAGGGCGAACGATTCCTCTCATTAAAGAAAGCGACCTAAAAGAATTCAGAGAGCTGCACGAAAAGAAAATTTGGGAAGACCAGCTTTCACAGCGCCAGTATTACAATAAAAAAGCGAAAGAAGCGGTGTACCAGCGCTTTTCTTCCCCATCCATTCCGGAAGCAAGACTTATGCGCAAAGGTTTAGGTGACTGGTACTTTATTGTGCCGGGAACGGATGATACTTTCAGCTACATGGAAGGGATTTATACACACAGGTTAACACCCGACTATTCCATTGAGATGGGCAAACGCAGCACCAAGCCTGGATATACGGTGCTCAATCTGCCGGCAGTCTATTCCCTCACTTATCAAACGATGGATCTGCTTTATCAGCAGGTTCCTGTGGCCAATCTATATATGGAACGCTTAAAAGATCGATGGGTGATTCATATGAAAGATGCACGGTTAAATGGTGTTCCGGTTGAGTTAGCCGACTTTATTAAACGTGCGGCTAAACAAGGACGTGTTCGGTATGTTCCGGAGTATGAGGCGCTCAGCATTGAATCTCAGGAGGAATTGTTGTCGGTTTCGCTGTCTGTGGATATTAAGGATTGGCTTCGTAAGAAAGGTGAACAGACCGGCAAGAGTATGCAGGATATTGCGGCAGAGATCCTTGAGGAAGTGTATAGACGCGAGCAAGGTCAAAATAATGATTTTCAAGTACTCAATCAAAATCGTAGCTGAATTATCTGAGGCAACTAGTTCTTATTTCTTTATTAAATAAGTGAAAAACCTTCTTCAAAAGCTATGTGGAAGAAAACTACATAGCTTGTTAGTAATTAAGAGCTTTGTGTTTATCTTAAGTTTTCTACAAAAAGGCTATGCTCTGTTTGATTTGTATCAAAATAATAATCGAAGATCTTGAAGGTGAATGTGGCTCTAATTTTTTGTTCAACCATGAATTCGCCTCTTATATTGAATATTGTAACCATTAAGTCCACTACAGTAAAATTAAAAGTCGAGAACCCGATATAATACCAGACTCATGCCTAAACTGCTCAGCAAAATAACCTATCTAAATTTTGGGGCTCGCTTCAGGGAAAGATCGCTTTAGTGCATATTTAATCCAACTATTAGGCTTTCCTCTCGTGAAATTTCGTCGACTTCCGCTATGACGATTGATTTCCGAGATGTGGTTGATCCGTATAAACAACTAATGGAATGAGTTAGAAATTTTCGTTGGTGATGTCAATAATGCGGGTCAGTCCTTGGATAACCAGAAAAGTTCTTCTATATAAGTAGATAGGCATCCTTTCTAGCCTAATATCTTTTGAAAATGTAGTGTAAATTTGTTACCTTTTTAGTTTTAAAGAAAAATAGTTACAGCAGTGTAAAGCAGTAACAAAGACATTCCTAATCGAAATGACTTGTTGTATTAAATACTTTATTCTAGATCACTTTGCCAAAATAGAGTCAACAATATAATAAATATGCTTAAGGCTATTATAAAAGCCCTTCTATTATATGAAAGAATAAAAATCCTACATAAAAGGAGCTAGTACTATGAAAATCGCTGTACCTAAGTCGTTTACATATAAAGGCGGAGATAAAGCTGTTCTACTGTTACATGGATTTACTGGGAATACCCGGGATGTAAGAATGCTAGGGCGTTATCTAAATACACGAGGCTATACTTGCCATGCTCCTTTATACAGCGGACATGGATTAGAACCTGAAGAACTTATAAAGACAGGTCCAGAAACTTGGTGGCAAGATGCAGTCAACGGCTACTTTTTTCTAAAAAATGAAGGCTTCGGGAAAATTGCTGTGGCGGGTGTCTCCCTAGGAGGGACTTTTTCTTTGAAATTGGGAGCCGAATTACCAGTTCATGCAATCGTTTCGATGTGCGCTCCTGTGAAAAGCAAGAGCACAGATGATTTATATAAACGTGTCCTTCGCTATGCAGAAGGGTATAAAAAGTTTGAAGGGAAAAGCGAAGAACAAATTTTAAATGAAATAGAAAACTTAAAACAAGCAGGTATGCCCTCCCTAAAAGAACTACAGCAACTCATTGACAATACCGAAAAAAAGCTCAATTTAGTATCTTCTCCAACCCTCGTGTTACAAGGCCAGCTAGATGATACTATTTATAAAGAAAGCGCCAAAATTATATATCAAAAGATACAAACAGAACATAAAAACTTAAAGTGGTATGAAAATTCCGCACATATCATTACGTTAGATAAAGAACGTGAAACAGTATACGAAGATGTTTTTACGTTCTTGAACCGCTTAGACTGGTGATACATATAATGAGTTACTAAAAAACATCCTCCAGAATGGAAGGTGTTTTTGTTTGACTCACTCTATGGGGTCAGTCCCCGTTCAGCTAAACAAGGAAGTGTGCGGTATTCTCCAGAATTGAAGGCATTCGGCATTGACTCAGACTGATTCTCTTGCAGAAATAATGAATTTCCGAACGAATTACTACTATTCCCAATAAACTAAGGCGTTTCTTATAAAAGAAACGCCTTAGCCCTATAATCGTTTTATTTATTCATCAAATTTGTTAATAAGAATATCACCTAGTACATGAATTGCTTTTTCTTCATCCCGTCCATTTGTGATGAGCGTTACGCTGTCCCCTTGACGAATCGCTGACGCCATGATGCCCATAATGCTTTTCGCTGCTACCTTTTTTTCATTCTTTATCAGCAAAATGTCACTGTTGAAGGAAGAAGCTTTTTGGACAAAATGAGAGGCTGCTCTTGATTCAAGCCCAGGATCCAGCCCAATCACAATTTGTTTTTGAAGCATAGCTATCTCGCCTTTCTAAATTCACCAAGCGGTTATTATTCGGTTACTAATTTTCCTTAAACTTTTCAACTGCCATTTCTTGTTCTTTTGAATGCCAAACAAAACTTTGTAGGTCGCGACTTAATGCGGCTCGTCAAGATATTGGACGCTCTCCTTTTAAGTAACAAGGAGATTACTTGTATAAATGATAGCCGGAAAGTTTAGAATTACCTCATCTATTTTTCACTTCACTAATTCCACTAATAAATCTCCCGTGCTAATCGATTCACCATTCTGAATGTGAATACTTTTTATCGTTCCATCAAATGGCGCCTGTACCGTTGTCTCCATTTTCATCGCTTCGGTAATCATAAGATGATCCCCGCGCTTCACTTTATCGCCTTTTTCAAGGATAACTTTAATGACCGTACCCGGCATTGTGGCCGCAATATGACCCTCATTCTTAGGATCTGCTTTCACTTTCGCATTGACGGCTGATTTGATGCTTTCATCTTTAATCACCACATCACGCGGCTGGCCATTCAGCTCAAAAGTTAAAATGCGCGTTCCATCCGCCTGCGGGTGGCCGATCGAAACGAGTTTCACAATCAGTGTTTTTCCTGTTTCAATCTCAATTTCTTTTTCTTCACCGAGACGCATGCCGTACAGGAACGTTGGTGTATCGAGAACCGAAATATCGCCATACTGTGCTTTGACTTTTGCATAATCTGTAAACACTTTTGGATACAGGGCATACGCAATCACATCATGATCTGTTGGTTCTTCCCCGATTTCCTGCTCCAGCTCTTTACGTAGTGCATCGAAATCGACGTCTTCCAAAAGTTCACCCGGACGAACGGTAATCGGTGATTTTCCTTTTAAGATCACTTTCTGCAGCTGCTCTGGGAAGCCGCCAGCCGGCTGGCCAAGATAACCTTCAAACAGCTCAATGACAGAGTCAGGGAAATCAATTTTGTCGCCGCGAAGCAGTACTTCCTCTTCCGTTAGTTCATTTTGGACCATAAAGAGGGCCATATCCCCGACTACTTTAGAAGACGGTGTGACTTTAACAATATCGCCGAACATTAAATTCACACGGCGGTACATGTCTTTGACTTCATCCCAGCGGTCACCAAGACCGACGCCTTTTGCCTGCTGCTGAAGGTTTGAGTACTGGCCGCCCGGCATTTCATGCTCGTAAATTTCCGTATGCGGCGCAAGCATCCCGCTTTCGAACGGCGCATAAAACTTGCGGACATCTTCCCAGTAGTAAGAAACTTTTTCAAGCGCATCGATGCGGACAGACGGAGCCCGGTCTGTTCCTTCAAGTGCATAGTGAAGCGTGTTGGCGCTTGGCTGTGATGTAAGCCCCGCCATTGTGCTGAGAGCCGTATCGACAATATCCACACCTGCTTCAATGGCTTTCATGTACATCAGTACACCGTTGCCGCTCGTGTCGTGCGTATGCAGGTGAACCGGAATATCAACCGCTTCTTTCAATTCAGAAATCAGGCGGTAGGCAGCCTGCGGCTTAAGAAGTCCGGCCATATCTTTAATGCCCAGAATATGGGCACCCTGTGCTTCGAGCTCTTTCGCCATGTTTTTGTAGTATTCTACATTGTATTTCGCACGGGATGGATCATCGATATCTCCTGTATAACAAATCGCCGCTTCGGCGATTTTACCGGACTGGCGGACTGCATCGATGGCAACCTCCATGCCTTTCACCCAGTTTAAGCTGTCGAAAATACGGAATACATCAATACCGGACTCGGCAGACTGCTGGACAAACTCTTTAATGACGTTGTCCGGATAGTTTTTGTAGCCGACTGCATTCGATGCTCGAAGCAGCATTTGGAATAGAATATTCGGTACCTGCTTGCGAAGCGTTTCAAGACGCTTCCACGGATCTTCTTTCAAGAAACGGTACGCCACATCAAACGTCGCTCCTCCCCACATTTCCATTGAGAACAATTCTGGAAGAAGGCGGGCTGTTGCCGGTGCAATGTGTGTTAAATCTGTTGTACGAACCCGTGTTGCCAGCAAGGACTGATGGGCATCGCGCATTGTCGTATCCGTTAAGAGTACTTTTTTTTGTTCTTTTACCCAGTTTACAAGACCGTCCGCTCCCTGCTCGTCCAGGATCTGCTTCGTTCCGTGTGCCGGCTTTTCGGACAATTTCACTTTCGGGATGCGCGGTGTGTCAAACACAGGCTTTTTCTTCTGCTCCACACCCGGGAATCCATTCACGGTGACAGTACCGATATAATTGAGCATTTTTGTTCCGCGGTCTTTTCGTTTCGGGAAGACAAACAGCTCAGGTGATTTGTCAATAAAAGACGTATCATAGTTGCCTGAAATAAAATCTTCATGACGCATGACGTTTTCCAAAAACGGAATGTTTGTTTTAATTCCGCGGATCCGAAATTCCTGCAGATTACGCGCCATTTTCGAGACTGCCTGTTCAAATGTCATTGCATGAGTTGATACTTTTACGAGAAGCGAATCATAGTATGGCGTGATTACGGCCCCTTGGAAGCTATTCCCGGAGTCTAAGCGAACGCCGTAGCCGCCGCCGGAACGGTAAGCCATGATGCGGCCTGTATCCGGCATAAAGCCGTTTTCAGGGTCTTCTGTTGTAACGCGTGACTGGATCGCATACCCCATCGTGCGAATGTCTTTCTGCTCAGGAATGCCGACTTTGTCGCTGTGCAGGCCATGGCCTTCTGCCACAAGGATCTGTGTCTGTACAATATCGATTCCTGTAATCAGCTCGGTAATCGTATGTTCAACCTGGACGCGCGGATTCACTTCAATAAAGTAAAAGTCTTCACCTGCGGTTAAGAACTCCACGGTTCCAGCGTTCAAGTAGTCCACATTTTTCATCAGCTTCACAGCTGCTTCACAAATACGGTCACGCAGGTCTTCCGAAATCGAAACGGCTGGTGCAACCTCCACTACTTTTTGGTGGCGGCGCTGAACCGAACAGTCACGTTCATACAAGTGAACGACATTTCCTTCGTGGTCGCCGATAATCTGAACTTCAATGTGCTTTGGATTTTGAACAAATTTTTCTACATACACTTCATCGTTGCCAAAGGCTGCTTTGGCTTCAGACTTCGCACGGTCGTACGCCTCACGTACTTCTCCGAGGTTTTGAACAATCCGCATGCCGCGTCCGCCGCCGCCAAGGGCGGCTTTGATGATAATAGGGAAGCCATATTTTTTCCCGAATTCAATGACTTCATCTAAACTACCGACCGGTCCGTCTGTACCTGGAATAACGGAAATTTCCGCTTTTATTGCCTGTGTGCGTGCTTTTACTTTATCGCCAAACATATCAAGGTGAGCGGATTTTGGTCCAATAAAGATAATACCTTCCTCTTCACAGCGTCTCGCAAATTCGATATTTTCAGATAAAAATCCGTAGCCGGGATGAATGGCATCGACCTCTGCCTGCTTGGCAATTTCAATGATGCCCTCGATATCAAGATAAGCATCAATCGGTTTTTTTCCTTCTCCTACCAAGTACGCTTCGTCGGCTTTATAGCGATGATATGAACCTGAATCTTCCTTCGAGTAAACAGCTACTGTCCGGATATGTAGTTCTGTGCAGGCTCGGAATACGCGAATAGCAATTTCCCCACGATTTGCCACTAGAACTTTTTTGATTTTTTGGGTTGTCAAATCCATACTTAATCTGTCCCTTCACTAATAGCATTAATAGGAATAAAATAAACTGCTTCTCTTTTAAGAGAAACAGTTTACTTGTCTCATAAGAGGTCAATGAAAAAATGGTTAGATCTATTAACTTTTATATACAATATATCGATTCTTTTAGAGTCATAGCATCGACAAGTCCAACATTTTGATATAAATAACAGATACCTTAAACATTCATATCAAAATACAAGAATCGACTTAGATGAGCACATGCCCCATTAGAAAGCGATTACAATACGTTTTATATTAACTTAATTAGGGCATGGCTTTTTTATAACCTTCCTCTTCCATTTCTAGATCAAGCTTTTCCCTCGGTTCAATAATAGTGAAGAGAAGGATGAACGTCATTAAAGAGCAGGCTGATAAGAACATAAACACCGTATCCCAATTAAATGTATCTAAAATTAAACCTACTATGAATGGAGCAAAAGCACCGCCTAATGAGCCTCCTGTATTAACAATCGAAGCTGCAAGTGGTAATTTCTCTTTAGATGCGATTCCCATAGGATATGCCAAAAACGTAGAATATCCAAGGTTTAATAGGATACCAGTAACAAGAAGAAGGATACCTAAAAACATTGGGTCATTTGGTGCGTACAACAATGCATACATACTGAAAATAGTTGATGCTGCAGTCACGATCATAAGAGGCTTTCGACGTTTATTAAAGAGGTTATCTGAAAGCCATCCGCCAATTAGGTTTCCTAACATAGCCCCTATCCATGGAGCTGAAGCAACAAATCCCATCTCCATAATCGAATACTTTTTAACGTCTACCAAATAAGTAGGTATCCATGTCATAATGGCATAAACAATACCGACCATGAAAAAGTAACCTAGCGTACAACCCCATATATTCCATGAGAGAAAAACCTTCTTAGTTGTATCAAGAGAACCTACTTTCTTGGTACGAATAATTTTATCCAACCATTTCATGGAATATTTTTTCTTAGTTCCTTTTGATTTTACATCAAGAGTTGAAAGTTCCTCAGATCTGATATAATCTAGTTCCTCTTTTGAGCAGTACGGGCTTTCTTCTGGAGTATCCCTTACCAGCCAGAACCAAACTAGAGAGAATAATATACCCGGAATAGCAAATACATAGAAAACCTCACGCCAGCCAAAATGTAAAATAATAAACGCACACAACGGAGGAACGATCGCCGGAGCAAACTTGATGGCCGACATATAAATACCTGTCGCCGTCCCCTTCTCCTTCCCAGGGAACCATCGGTTAATAGTAGTAATAATTCCGACTGGAAGTGGTCCCTCTGCCACGCCTAGTAAAAGTCTTCCAATTTTAAGTTGGAGAGCTGAAGTAGCCGTACCCATAAAAAATGTTGCCACTGAAGTAACAATCATAGAGAAGGTAAATATTTTACGCGTTCCGAATTTACTATAGATAAACCCAGATGGAATCTGGATAAGAGCATATCCGAGATAAAAAAGACTAGCCATTGCACCAATATCAGTATTACTCAACTCAAATTCTTTTTGAAAATATGGAATAACCACACTTATATTAGCCCTGTCTGCCCCGGCAATCATGTAAGTTATAAAGATTACGGTCATGACTATCCAACGAAATCGAGTCTTTTTTTGTAATGAATTCTGCATTATGTTACTCTCCTTCTGATAAAGACTTCGCTGTAACATCGATTTCCTTCTAATTTATATAGTGAAAATTTCATCGTTATCATGTACTTCATTTGTAAGTTCCCTTAATATAAAGGTTTTCAAATGCCTTAAATCTAAAGAATGGAAAGCTCTAGTTTAACTTCCCAATCCCCTGATAAATGCCCGGGAAATTCTAGAGCAGTCCATAGAAAGCGGTTGCCATCAGCACTACTTAAATAGCTTACACTCTTGGAATAGTTGACGCCAGAATACGCAAGTTATCAAAACATAGCATACACCATAGTTAGTCTCAATAACCTTAATTCAAATTATTTAGACTAATTTCATTTTAAAGTGAATGACTTATCTGTAAACTCGCAGCCTCGGTCTTCAAGATTTTTATCAACCCATGTTCGGTCCCAATTCATATTACTGATAGCTTCCATTTCCTGTTGTTCTTTAAGCAGTTTAGCTTTAGATTTTTCTAGCAATTCATCCGTGTCCTTTGGATTAATGACCACAACACCGTCATCATCACCGACTAAAATATCGCCAGGTTGAACTACTACACCTCCACAAGAAATAGGAACATTAATTTCTCCAGGTCCGTCTTTATAGGGACCTCGCGGATTAACTCCTGCTGCGTAGATTGGGATGTCCATTTCTTTTAAAGCCCTTACATCGCGAATAGCACCATCAATTATGATCCCGCCTAATTCTCTTTTTTGAGCCCATAATGCCATTAATTCACCCATAATCGCATTCGTTAAATCACCCTGAGCATCCACAACTAATATATCGCCAGGTTGAGCGAGGTCAAGTGCTTTATGAAAAATTAGGTTGTCACCGGGACGTGTTTTAACTGTAAAAGCAGGCCCAAGTAAAGGCACATCATTAATTGGGCGAATTTTAGAATTCATGCAAAACATACGATTCATATTATCCGCAATTACAGAGACTGGCAAACCATTAAACTGCTTTATTACTTCTTTAGTTGGCCGATTAATATTTGAGTATACACGCATTCCAACATTAGACATAACTTAATTCCTCTTTTCTATTTTTATTTCATTTATTAAGTGTCAAACAGCAGGTGAAGTCGGTATCACTACATTGTCAGGCGTTGTTCCCTGCTTCGACTTTACTTATATTTTCAAAGGATACACGGAGTACAGTTTCTAACACATCTCTAGTCACGATCACAGGAAAGCGATTACAATTATTTCATATCTAACTTCATTAAGACATTACAACCCTGTTTAAAGATTCCTCATTACTCATCAGCCTAACGATTTCATCGACAGCCTCTGTTCCCATTCGAATAAGCGCATCTCTTGTATTCGCTCCATTATGCGGAGTTCCAATAAAGTTATTACATGTTAACAATGGATGCTCTTTTGAAACAGGTTCTTCGGCAAATGCGTCGATAGCTGCACCAAATAATTTGTTTTGCTGTAATGCATCATATAGATCCTTTTCATTGATCACTTTTCCTCTTGATGTATTAATTAGGACTGCATTTTCTTTCATCAAGGAGAGCTCACGTACGGAAATCAAATTCTCTGTATCCTTTGTCAAAGGTACTGAGACACTAACTATCTCACTTTCTTTTAGTACTTGATCTAAATGTTCGCACTTTACAAATCCTTCTTTTTCACAGATTGATTCGCTTGCGTACGGATCATATACAAGCACTTTCGTATTAAAAGCCGCTTTTAGTTTCGTACCTACTAATGTACCTATACGTCCCAGTCCAATTAATCCAACAGTTTTATTTTGCAGCTCAAAACCAGCCAATTCAAATGGAGAATTTTTTTCAATACCTTCTTTAACCATATTATGTGCCATGGTAACTTTCCTGGCACAGTTTAATGCTAGAGCAATAACAAATTCAGCAACTGAGTTCATATTCGCTTGAGGAGTATTTGTCACTATAATCCCTTTGCTCTTTGCATAATCCAAATCTATATTGTCTACTCCCACTCCATGCTTTGCGATTATTTTTAGGTTTGGCATTTGATCCATTATTTCTTTTGTCATTTTAAATGTCCGTACAATAACTGCTTCTGCAATAGGGTAGTCTTTACTCTCTACATTTCTCCAATCAACTATATCTAATCTCTCTATCGCGTATTCCAAGGCCTCTGAATCAATAGGGTCGAGAATTAAAGTTTTCATAAAATTCACCTCATATATAAAAGAATAAGATCCCGTAATTAAATATTTCACTTCATGTACTGCCTGCTCTTTTTCTACATCAATCAATTGAGCCTAGTATTTAACCTCTATGCCTGGACTTTTGAAGGCGTTTACTATTTATTGCATTACTTTGAATGCCCTTTCAAGATAAATGACTTTACAGTTCGATGTTATTTCTCTCCCCCATTCAATTAGACAAAATCTTTAATTAACTTTATATTAAATATTAATATAATGATTGTAAAACGAATAAATTACCTATTTAATAACATAAAAATTGCTATTCGGAGGCGGAATAATGGATTTTGATTCTATTGAAACTTTTCTCGCAGTTGTTCGAACAAAAACGATCAGCGGCGCAGCACAAGAATTACACGTAGCGCAAACGACTGTTAGTCAGCGAATTAAGGTACTTGAAAAAGAATTTGGGGTTCAATTAATTGAGCGTGGGAAAGGAATAAAACAAATCATGTTAACTCCTTTAGGTGAAGAATTTTATAAATTAGCAGAAGAATGGAGTCGTATAGAACAAGAAGCAAATCTGTTAAAAACTCAAGGTCCACGATTATCTTTAACCATTGGGGGAGTTGACAGCACTAATACCTTTGTTTTGCCAAGGGTCTTTAAAAAACTAAGTAACCATCAGCCTCCAATAAAGCTTCAAATCCATACTTTACATTCTGATATTTTATACTCAGAAGTCGAAAAAAGACATATTGATGTAGCCTACACCCTTAGAGAAAGAATTCATCCAAATGTGAATGTTGAAAAGTGCTTTATATCGCCTATGGTCGTTCTTAAGCCTTCTGATACGAGTGGCTATAGTTCAGAGAAACTTGACCCTAAAGAATTAGACTCTAATTACGAATTATTTATGCCGTGGGGGCTCGAATATCAATCCTGGCATCGCTATTGGTGGGATCCTTTGTCGATTTCCAGAACAAAATTAGACAGTACTCATTTACTTTTATATCTTCTCCAAGATCCCATGCAGTGGGCGATTGTCCCAAGCTGGATAGCTAATGAAGCAATTAAACGGGGGAATTACAAAATTTATGAGCTTACAGATTCCCCTCCAGATTATACAGTTTATAAACTTACTCACATAAAGCAAACACTGCTTAAGCAAAAGGCTTTAGAAACGTTGGATCATCTCTTTCAGGAAGAGTTTGGTTAAACGTTCCTGTCACCATTGGCAAGACTGGTGCTGGTATAAACCTAATAGCCTGCAGCAAATCAAACCAGTCAAATCCATTTAAAGGCGGCATCATAGAGGCTGCTAAATGGAAAGAACCGCTGATTTGCTATACTAGTGTATTTCATTTTTTTCCGGAGATGATTCGGGTAATGTAGGTAGAGAAACCAAATAACCAGCCGCCGGTTATACACCGGCAGCTGGCTGTTTAAAGGTCTTTTGATTCCTGTGCTAAAAATGACGGCAGTCTTTTTTATACTTTGCTTTCGGTTTGCCCAACTTCATACCCATAATAACTCCCAAGCACTTGTACCCGACAGCCGAGTGCTTCCATTTCAGCGAATGCACCAGGCACAAGCACATCATCCATACGCTGGGCAACATCTATAATGAAAAAGTAGTTGCCAAGACCGGTTTTAAGCGGCCGTGATTCGATTTTAGCAAGATTCAAGTTTCGCCAGGCAAAAGTTGCGAGGACTTGGTGCAGAGTGCCGGGCCGATCAGTCGGCAGTGTCACAATAATCGTCGTTTTGCCACCTATTTGAGGCAATGAAAATGTCAATTCTTCATGGGTTTTGGACAGCACCAGAAAACGGGTATGGTTAAAGTTGAAATCATGAATATCCGCCTGGGCCGTAAACAGTCCGTATTCTTCTGCCGATAATGAGTTGGCAATAGCGGCAATACACTGCTCTGGATGTTCTTTCACATATTTTGCGGCAGCGGCTGTTGATGTCATTTGCTGGACCGGAACACCATGAAATTCACGATGCAAAAATTTATGACACTGCGCAATGGCATGAGAATGCGACAATATACGCTCGGCCTTCGTCCAATGCAGGGCATGATTTGGATGAACGAGCAAGTGCTGCTGGATGGGTGCTGTTAACTCCCCTATAATTGTCAGATTAGCTTCATGAAAAAGATGATCGATGGTCATATTGACCGTGCCTTCAATTGTGTTTTCAATCGGCACAACAGCGAAATCCACCTGGTCCTACAGTACAAAATCCATACATTCCGGAATCGTAACACATGGAATGCGTTCATCATCCGGAAACGCACCTGAGACAACGCTATCAGTGAACGTTCCTGCCGGTCCTAAAAAAGCAATTTTTCTCAAGTCTTTCACTCCATTCCTATCATCCAAATAGTTTAAGTGTTCAACTGGGCTGTTTTGTTGGCTACTCCCTTTTTCTTTAAGTTTTTGAAAACTAGTATATAATTTTCCTTAGACTTTGACTGGCGTAATTGCCTTTTCATTTTTCAGAACTTTTATAACAGTAAAAGTTCCCAATCATTATCAGGAACTCTGTCATAGCTAGTTCACTTTTACAAGCTTCCTAGTAAGATTAGAAATTCATCAAAACTGATTATTACATTTCAACATCTTCTGTTACTAAACGTTTATTTTTTAATGATGAAATCATTGTAATAACAATAGCAATAATCGCAATGACCAAAATTGTTCCAGAGATAGGACGAATAAAGAATCCAAAAAAGTTTCCTTCAAAAATAGTCAATGACTGAAGTAATGTTTGTTCAAGCAGTTCACCTAGAACAAAAGCTAAAATAATAGGCGCCAGAGGAAAATCAGCTTTTTTAAGAAAATAGCCAATAATACCAAAGATCAACATTGCTCCCACATCAAATAAACTGTTATTTAAACTGTAAGTACCTACAAGAATAATCATAATGATGATCGGAAACAGTAACCGGAAAGGAATCATGGTGATTTTAGCCCATAAATTCGCCATTGGTAAATTCATAAATAACAGCATTACGTTTCCGATAAACATACTGGCAATAACTGCCCAGACAAAATCAGGCTCCTTTTGGAATAAGGTAGGTCCTGGAGTAAGTCCGTGCATTACAAACGCTCCTAATAAAACAGCAATAGTAGGAGAACTCGGTATGCCCAACGTAAATAAAGGAATTAAAGCGCCGCCGCTATATGAATTGTTTGCCGTCTCTGGTCCAGCAACTCCCTCTACTGCTCCATTACCAAATCGGGAAGGGTCCTTCGCGAGCTTTTTTTCCATAGAGTAGCTTAATATAGTAGGAATAACTGAATTTGTCCCTGGGATTAAACCGATAAAAAAGCCTAAGATACTACCTCTCCCTATTGATTTCATTGTAGGCTTCCACTCATCTCGTTTCGGAAAAAGCCCGCTCACTTTCGGCGGCTTTTGAGCATTTGCCCCCATTTGAGATTCAGCATTTAAAAACAGCTCTGATAAACCAAAGAGTCCCATCGCCACAGAAATAAAATCAATACCACTCATTAAGTGTGTCTGATCAAACGTAAAACGAAGGGCACCTGTACTCTGATCCATTCCAATAAACGCTAAAGTTAATCCAAATAGGGCACTGATTCCACCTTTGATTAATGATTTTCCCATTAGACCAAGCAGCAGTGCCATTCCCATAAACACTAATGCAAAAAATTCCGGAGGCCCAAATTGCAGTGCTACTCTTGCAAGAGCAGGACCAATTAACACAAGGCCTATGATTGAAACACAGCCGCCTAAAAACGAGCCAATAGCAGAAACTCCCAAGGCTACACCCGCTCGCCCCTGTTTTGCCAGAGGATGCCCATCAAAACAAGTGATTAGTGAAGCGGCCTCTCCCGGAGTGTTTATTAAAACAGACGTGATCGTCCCACCGTACATAGATCCATAGTATATACCTGAAAGCATAATAATCGCTGAAATAGGTTCAAGAGCAAAAGTCAGTGGAAGAAGTAGAGCCGTGCCAGCTGTGGGACCAAGCCCTGGCAATACACCAATAAACATGCCAAGAGAAACCCCGATCAAACAATAAAGCAAATTAGCCCATGTTAATGCTTCACCGAAACCTGATAATAGATAGCCTAGTGATTCCATTACATCCTCCTACCAACCGTATTTATTTACTGGCAACGGAATGCCGAGCAGACTTCCAAAAACCCAAAAAACTACACAAGCAACAACCGTAGACATTCCAAGTCCCCAGTACCACTTATAACCGCGACTGAATAACAGAGATAGCGTAAGAATGCTGCTTAAGAGAAAACCTGCATAGGGAACGATCACGATAAAAAGTAATAAAGACCCCATACTTGCTAGTAGACTTACCAAACCTGCACCTTTTGGTAAAACATTCTCAAATAGGATTTTTTCTTTTTTTAATGCAAGGAATATGTAGATCAGTGACAAAACAATGATAATTCCGCTTGTCCAAGCTGGAAGGAATCCAGGTCCTGGTCCATACTCGCTGTAATACTCAAGCGAGAGTGATTGCCAAAAAATAATTCCAGCGAAGACAAGGAAGAAAAGGCCTACGTAAAAGCTTAAGTTTTTCAAAAGACATCAGTCCTTTAGTATTTTTTCTACTATTATTTAGAGCACATTTAATAGAATTTAGTACGGAAATATAAGTGATAGGAAGAAAGAGCTTTCTCTTTCTCCCCCTAATTTACATAACTACTACTTTACCAATTCAATAGATCTTTAATTCCTTCAATTTCTTTTTCTTCTTTCTGTAAGGAAGCTTTATAAGCTTCAGGATCTTGATAGTTAACCTGCAATCCTGTCTCTTCCATTTTCTTAATATGCTCTTCATTTTGAATGGCTTTTTCAAATGCATCACGTAATACTTTCATTTTTTCCTCATCTACACCTTTTGGTGCAGCATATCCACGACTTGACGAAGAAACAACCCCTTCAAATCCTTCCTCTTCTAAAGTTGGGACATCAGGTAGAAGTGGTGAACGCTCTTTACTCATTACTGCAAGGACTTTGATTTCTTTATCATTGTACAATGTCGTCACATCACCAACATTTGCAAACAATACGTCTACATGGCCACCCAGTACAGCTGTTGTACTTTCACCTGTGCCACCGTTTTGAACAGCGTTAAATTTTGTACCAAAGGTTTTGTTCATTTTTAATGCTGCAATATGATCATCGCCCATAACACCTGTCGATGTAGTAGTAGTAGTCTTCTTCTTTGCATATTCCATTAGCTCTTCTAGAGAATTAAATCGATCTTCATCTTTCCTAATTGCAATTACTCCGGGATCAGTAATTTGATTTGCGATTAATTCAAAGTCGTCCAAGTTTTCGTCACGGCCTGCATTAGGGTCCATATAGCCCGTCGTTAAATTTGGTGTGTTAATAAGTGCAATCGTATTTCCATCTGGCTCAGAATTTAAAAGTTCTTCCCAGCCAACCCAGCCACCGCCGCCTGGTTTGTTTACTACAACTACTGGTACGCCAAGTTCTTTTTCTACATACTGCATAAGTGTACGTGTTCCAAGATCGGAACTTCCACCGGCTGAGTATGAAACGATTACCTCAATGGGATCAGAAGGATATGTCTCTGATGCGCTTCCACTTTTACTAACACTTTGTTTGTTCGAACAAGCTGATAAAACCAGAGTAAAACTCAAAAGCATAACACCAAGCATTTTAACTCTATTTATCTTTAAGAACATTTTAATACCCCCTTTTAAATTGTGAATTATATTTTGTTTTTCAAAACTTTTTAAACGATATCAGGCCAAGCCCTGTTGTGATTGCGCTTTTAAAAAGTATTTTCTTGCTGGCTTCTTGTATTTACTAATAAATAATGATCAAGAATTTTGCTGACACTCTTGGATTGAATTATCTCTTGGTCTATCTCGGTTTCCATCGAATTTGAGAAGAACGTTATTACTCCTTCTGTTACACAGGATTGGAGTTCAGCATTCTTAATTAATTCACAGCTGTCCAGAACTTCTTTATACCGACGGTTCTTATGAATGACATGGGTAGTAATAAGAGCCTCAGCAAAAGTACTAAAGTCATTATTGTTGATTGTTTTTGAAATGCTCTGCATGACTTTATCTGAAACTCCATAATGCTTAGAAGTAATCAGTGTTTCTAAGGTAAGCGCTTCCAACTGTTCGTAAAAATGCTTTTTAACAATTTAATACTGGCTGCTCTACCATTGGGATGATTTATAGCTTGAGCGTTAAATCCCACTGAGTTTAACAGTAATTCCACTTTTCCGAATGCTCTCCAGCTATCAGCAAGGGAACTCGCATCTGTTCTGTAGCCACAGTACCCATAATGGAAACGTCTACATAAATACCGTTATTAGATGCAATCAGCATTTCATTCTTTGTTTTTACTTGAGGAGTGCTTGTAGTAAGGTCTAAAAATATTGCACCCTTTTTTATTCCCTTGACCACTCCTTCCGCTACTGTTTGGGAAGCTGAACTGCTTACTAATGAAAAAATAACATCGCAATACTCTCCAATTTGTTCAATTCTTTCAGCGGCATTAACGCCTATTTTGCTTATTCTAACCAAAAAATACCATCGTTATTCTCTAATAAAATATCGTAAATCCATACTTGATTCTTACGTTCAATGAGTTCTTTGGCAAAAATTTGCCCTGCTTCTCCAAAACCGATAAGACCAATTTTTAGGTTTTTAATGTCATTAATTTCTAGATACATACAGACACCTTCCTATTTACATTATTGGCCGAGTGTTTGTATAAGAATGAGAAAATGAACAACTTTCCCGGCAACTGGCGAGAAGCAGAAACATACCTCTTGTTTTAAATTTTTCATTGTTTAAGAGCATGAATTCATGTTTCTTTTGATCTTTTGAAATAAAGGACTTTACAGTTCAAGGTCTTTTCTCCCCTTCCAGTAGACGAAATATTTAGATAACTTTATATTAAATATGCACTTAACTATTGTAAAACGATTTAATTACCTATTTAATATCATAAATATTGATATTTGAAGGCGAGAGAATTCATCCAAATGTGAATATTTAAAAGTGCTTTACATCATTTTCATTGAAGTGTGCAATCCCAGCACGAAGCCTGGGTATGCGGTGCTCAATTTTCCGACAGTCTATTCCCTGACCTATCAAGTGATGGATCTGCTTTAACAGCAGATCCCAGTGGCCAATCTGTATATGGAACGGTTAAAAGACCGGTGGATTATTCATATGAAAGATGCTCGGTTAAATGGTGTTTCCGTTGAGTTAGCCGACTTCATTAAACGCTCGGCTAAATAAGGGCGTGTAAGGTATGTTCCGGAATATGAGGCGCTTAGTATTGAATCGGAGGAGGAATTGCTGTCAGTTTCACTGTCAGTTGATATTAAAGACTGGCTGCGGAAAAAAGGAGAACAGACAGGCAAGAGTATGGAGGATATTGCCGCAGAAATCCTTGAACAATTGTATAAAAGTGAACAAGGACAAAGCGATAGTGTCGATCATATCCATGCATTCAATTAAAATCTCGGTTCATTCTCCTAAGCCAATTCTTTATTTTTATATTTTATAATTATTTTAGTTCCTGTTTCTTTATTAAATAAGTGAAAAACCTTCTCCAAAAGCTAGGTGGCTTCTCCACATAGCTTTTAGCAATTAAGCACTCTATATTTAACTTAAGATTTCTACAGAAAGGCTCCTCGCCAACTGCCAACTATGTTGGGATCTTTTTAAATAAATATGCTTTTGAATTTAACATACAGAATAAAAAACCAATACGTAGGATACGAGTGCATATATATGCAAAACGAATTACGATGATGTCAACATCATCTTGCTATTGATTACAAGTTATCACTACTTAGAAACGAAAAAGGTTCATAGGTACGAAGAGGTATTCTCACCTGTCTGTGATACGGGGAGCAAAGCACCTTTTAAACAGCCAGCTGCCGGTACGCCAACTGGCTACTTCTTTAACAGCCACTCCAGCTAGTCTCATCTGTGAGGCTTTCATTTTTATTTCTGCTGGATAACTCACTCTCATCTCCATAAAGAAAAACACCTCCAAGTTGTCTTTTTAGGTAATTACATACCCGCTTTTTCAACTTAAAGGTGTTTTTATTTGTCTCGCTTTATGAGGTCAGTTCCTTAATTCTGTCCCGTATGGACAAGGGGTTTTTGTTCAAATGTTCAAAGATAAGAGTATAGCTTTTCGAGTTAGATAGTTTTCTAACTCCACAAGGAAAGCTACTTTGTATGATCATCACAGGTACAATCTGGGCCTTTTATTGTTCCAAAGGTGCCTCGTGCTTTTCTAATTTTTTCTCTAAGCTTTCTCCCAATTGGTTTTCTTTCCACATAACTGTAATACCAAAGCCAATAACCATAATGACAGCAGCGAAAAGATAAGGATAATGGATGTTTACGTCAAATAATATTCCACCCATCGCTGGCCCACCGATATTACCTAAGCTTGTATAGGTTGAGTTCATTCCGGCAACAAATCCTTGCTCTTTCCCGGCAGCTTTTGATAAAAAAGTCGTCAATGCTGGGCGAAGCAAGTCAAATGCGAGGAAGATGAAGCAAGTTACCGCCAGCACTGCCAAAAAGCTAGAGATTACAGTGGACGCCACCGCCAATATTGCACCTATAATTAAACATAATTGGATCAGTTTCTTTTCACCCAGTATATCTACCATTTTTTCAAACATAAATACTTGCATAACAACTCCGAAGATTGAGCTGATTGTAATAATAGCTGCGATATCCTTCGGCGTGAAGCCAAATTTATGATCAGAAAATAGGCTGAAAACTGTTTCATATGCTGATAAACCGAAAGCAAGTACAAATACAATGATAAAGGCAGTAAAGTAACGCGGATTAAGTGATCTTTTGAACTCGCCTATAAAGTTTGTTTGCTTTGTATTAGCAGAAATTTCTGCAAGCTGTTCCTTTGTTAGCGGCTTTTAATATAAATATTGATGAAATGCATGCTAAAAAGGCAATAGCTGCCGCAAAGAAGAAGGGCATACGTATACCGTATTCTGCAATAAAGCCACCGATGCCAGGTCCGATAATAAAGCCAGTACTAATGGCGGCAGAAATATACCCTATCGCTTTTGACCGTTCCTGAACAGATGTAATATCTGCAATATATGCAGTAACACCTGGCATAATAAAGGCGGCACTAATTCCCCCTAGAATCCTTGATATATAAAGCACTGCTACATTTGTGCCTAAACCAAAGATAAGTTCTGAAACACCAAAAAGAAACAGGCCGATTATGATGATTTTCTTTCTACCATAGTGGTCAACCCATCGTCCTGCGAGCGGTGATATAAGTAGTTGTGCCACCGAAAGTACGGCGACAAGATAGCCCATCGTTTTTCCCGATAAATGCATAATATTCATAAAAGATGGCATAACGGGGACGATGAGACCTATACCTAGAAATGCAATGAATATATTGCTTAAAAGAATAATTAATACCAACTTTTGTTCTTTAATTGTTTTCTTCATATATAAACACCTCTTTCTGTATAATCATTGATGTGAAATACCTCTCCACAATACTGTCCAAGAGGCTTCTAATTTATCCTTCAACCATTTTTCATCATTACCGTATACAAGCTCTAGCATAATGGAATCGACTACACCTAAGAAGGCGAAGTTCGAAGTTTTTGCTACATCTCCGCTTATTACCTTAGCATCAATCCAATCCTAAAATTACTTTCCAATATCGCCTGCATCTTCACTTATAATTGGTACCTTGGATTTTACTGCAGTTAAAATTGTTCAAATAGGATTTCCCCTAATTGAACACGGGACGAAGAAATATGATAAAGGCAGCTTTCAACGTCTTACCGAAAGCTGCCTTTATTTATTAGGATATAATCGTATCTTGCTCGATAAAACTCTGTATTGATAGTCTAACTAATCAGAAGCTATTGCAAGTAGAAAAAATTTATATCAAATCTTTGCTCGGAGTCTTACGAGACCAAACAACTACAGGAATAAGCAATAGTGACAGAATTGCTCCAGAAAGAGATAGTGCCGCGTAGCTATAATGAGCGGCTACCACGCCTGATAACACACCACCTGAGGCACCCGATAATGCAAGCAGGACATCAACCGATCCCTGTGTTTTTGCCCGAACAGATGGGTGTGCTGCATCTATAATAAGAGCTGTGCCGCTTATTAAGCCAAAGTTCCAGCCAACACCAAGGAGTATCAGCGCGCAGATAAGCAGTGCCATTGAGTCTCCCGGCGCAAAAGCTGCCAGTATACCGGAGGCTAGAAGTGTAGCACCCGAAGCAACAGCCATTGCCGTGCGACCCACTTTATCTACCAGCAAGCCTGTCAAAGGAGAAGGCAGATACATGGCACCTATATGAAAACCGATGACCAGCCCAACCTCGCTTAAACTATGCCCATGGTGTCCCATATGAACGGGTGTCATGGTCATAATGGCTGTCATAACAAATTGAGTCAAAACCATAACAGCAGCGCCTACGACAATTCCTCTTTTGTTTATTACAGCACTTTCCTTATGTGATTCCTGCACTGTCCCATCTTTCTCCTGGGCATTTGCTATGGCTGTAGATACAACTAGAGGATCTGGCCGAAGAAAAAGTAAGAGAACCAGTCCGGCAAGGATAAAAGCAGCAGCCGCCAAGATGAAGGGACCAGCCAAAGCTGGAATCCCGATAGAACCTGCAAATTCCCCCATTACACCGACCAGGTTAGGGCCCGCTACTGCACCAAAAGTAGTCGAAACCATGGCCATGCTCACAGCTGTTGCCCGCTGTTTAGTTGTCGCCAGATCTGTACCGGCATATCGTGCCTGCAGATTTGCGGCGGTGCCAGCCCCATAAATAAGCAGGGAAGCGAATAAAAGCATAATGCTGTTGAGTAAGGCAGCGACGATAACGCCGATCGCACCCAGTCCGCCAGCAAGAAAACCGGCTGCAAGTCCTGTTCCGCGCCCAAAACGCTGTGAAAGCCTGCCTACAAGCAGGGCAGCCCCTGCAGATCCTAACGTAAGTAAGGCAACGGGAATCCCTGCTGCACTCTCTGTCCCCAGCATATCTTGTGCGAGAAGGGCGCCTACCGTTATACCGGCAGCAAGTCCTGCTCCTCCGAAGATTTGTGCAAGGATTACCACTCTTAATGTTTTCTTATAAAGTTGTTTTTGTTTTTCTGATGAATCAATATAACCTTGCAGCCAGGAAGGCTGCTGTTTTGCCCCTCTGGTGTCTTCTGTTTCCCTTATCATAAACTGCACTTCCTAACAAAATAAATTTCAGCTTTTTAAACTGTCTTTTGTCCATCCTCCTTTAGAAGGTCACCGTTTTATCAGCAGTTTGGTCAGCTGTTGACCAATAATTAAATAAATAAGAAGCTCGTGATTATATCATTGATAATCATGAGCTTCTTATATTTCGGAAGAGCAAATGAATGCTTAAAAATCAGACGAAATAAAAAGAAGACGACAGTGTCTGGACGTCTTTCAGTTTAAAATGTGTAAGATTCGCCGTCTTCTGGCACTAAAAGGCTCGCAGAGAATCCTTTTTCCTCAGTGAAGCTTTTTAATTCTTGTCTGGATAATGTCCAGTGGTTTACAGCTTCCATATGAACAGAAATGATTTTGGCGTGAGGGGCAGCTTTATGCACTTCATAGATATCATCTTTCCCCATTACGAGAGAACCGCCTTCTAGGAATTGATTGTCTCCGCCATTTACTACGATGATTTCCGGCTTATGGGCATCGAGCGCTTCCTGGATCGCTTCGTACCATACGGTATCTCCAGCTACATACAACGTTTTTTCGTCTTGATGCTTGAAAACAACACCGCACACAAGGCCAGCGAGCTTCAAGATTTCTCCTCTTCCATGCTCGCCTTTTGTTTTGATTAACTGGATTCCTTCAAAGGCAGTATCTTCCTGCAGTACCTCGACATTTTGGAAGCCGGCTTTTTTCACTTCTCCAGCATCTTCTTCATTTTGAACAAACATTTTGATCTCTTTTGGCAGTGCTTCTTTGGCTGCATCATCAAAGTGGTCTAGGTGCAGGTGAGTAACAATAACTGCATCCACGTTAATGATTTCTTCAATGGATGTGGGCAGGCTCACTAAAGGATTTTTTTGATCCTGTCTTAATGAATTAGGGAAAGGCGGGTAAGTCCCTTTTTCTGATAACATTGGATCGATTAAAAACTTCTTTCCCGCATATTCAACGACAATTGTTGCATTACGAATTTGATGTATATTCATATTTATTAACTCCTTTATCTTTTGAAATTTCTTCTGAACAATGTATAGTCTAAACTATGGACACATGACGGATACATAAATTAAGTAAAGTCTTTTGGCGGTTTGACTTTATTTATGAAAGGAGTTAAATAAATGTTAGATAACACAGATATGCATATCTTGAAGGAACTAACTAAGAACAGTCGGATTACAATGAAAGAATTGGGTGAAAAAGTCCATTTGACTGGACCAGCTACTTCAGCTAGATTGGCGAAATTAGAGGACAATGGAATTATTGAGGGGTACACCATTAAAGTGAATCAAGTAAAAATGGGGTATCTTGTTCACGCAATTATACATATTTATACGAAAAGCACGAATCATCAACCTTATCTGTCGTTTATAAAAGAACAAGATCAATACGTCATAAACAACTATAAAATCAGTGGAGAAAGTTGTTATCTTCTCGAATGCAAATTCCCATACAATGAAATATTAGATGAATTCTTAACAGGTTTGAGCAATTTGATGAGCTACAAATTATCCATTGTTATTAACAAGTAGTACATCCATAAACATGCGACATTGTGAAGGAATACACTTAAACAAACGGAGGCATTAATCCAAGATGAAACAATGCCCCCGCTAGCTTAAGTACAAGTTTTCACAAAGTCATTAAAGATAAAGAAAAGCTGAGTAGTAGCTTCACAGCATTACATTTTTCTACGGAATTCTCAAAAACCATTGCCGCGGCCGGTTCTTTTTTAACGGGTTTTTCTTTGTCTTAATTTCTTTGCTTTAGATGATTTAAAGCCTTTTATGACAGGAGTTATCCCTTTTTCTAGCAAGTCTTTAATGTTTTTCTCCGTCAATTTCTTGGAAGCAATGGTTTTTCCAATGGAAAACGTACATCCATTTGAATATTCCGAGCAGCCAATAAGCGTTTTCCGGTCTACCATGCGCCCTTTTTTACAAACTGGACATACGCAACTGGATTGCGCTTGTTGCTGTTGTACAGCCTTTTGAATCGTCGACCCATCCATTTTTTCGGGTATTGTTTCAATCAAATTCTGCACGAATTTTTTAATGTTCTGGATAAATGTTCCGGATGAACCAGAGCCTTCCCCGATCTTTCTAAAATAATATTCCCATTTTGCCGTCATAGAAGGACTGGATAACAAAGTCCCTTTAATTGCTTCATTAAGGATTGGCTTCGCAAGAAAGGTGAACAGGCAGGTAAAAGTATGCAGGATATTGCTGCGGAGATCCTTGAAGAAGGATACCAAAGAGAAAGGAACTTAAATAAACATATAGATTAAAATACACTGGAGTTGATCAAAAAAGGCAGCTCTGTAATTGTTTCTTTCACCAGTTTACTACAAGTATTGTGTTTGAATTTTATTTTTGAATTATACATATAGTTAATTATGTTAAAACCCTTTATCTTTAGTCTGCTTTAGCTAATTCTTATACAAATTTAGATACATATTCTCTTTTGTAAGAATTGCCAAAATAAAAACCTTTTCCTTCTATATTTTCAATTGGAAATATAGAAGGAAAAGATGACAAGACACAATATCCTTAATATTAATAACTGTTCGCTTCGTTATATACTTTTTATGAATAAAGTGCAATGCCAGCTAGGCCGGCAAAAAAGATAATGGAAGCAGGATGGGCCTTTAATTTTCCCAGTGCAACAAGAGAAATAAAGAAGATAATAATCAGGCTAATTGAGTGGATAGAAAGAGAGCCGATCATGTGGCTTGATAGAGCAAATTTAATCGCCGCATATGCGATTAACCCTACAACAATAGGGCGAAGCATGTAAAAAGCAGACTTAACAGTCCGGTTGTCATTTACTTTTGAGAAAAAGGCAGCTACGATTAAGATAATCGCTAGAGACGGAAGTACCATTGCTATGGCTGAAATAACCGCTCCTGCAATGCCAGATGTCTCATAGCCTACTACAATAGCACTGTTTGTCGCAATGGGTCCTGGCGACATACTGGCTACTGCAATAATATCTGTGAATTGGCGCGTTGACATCCATCCATACTTCACTACTTCCGCTTCAATTACTGGAATGATTGCATAGCCGCCTCCAAATGAAAGAAGCCCTGTTAAAAAAAATGTTTTAAACAATAACCATAGTGTCATCTCAAGCCCTCCCCTTTGTTATATATTAGCTCCCATAAAATAATCCAGCTTGTTCTCTCTGGCATCTATCGAAGTTTCCTTCCCTAACTTTGCTCTTATATTTACTAAAATGATCCCCAAAAAGGCAGATCCGATAATCAGAAGCATTGGATGAACCTGTAAAAAAAGCAGCAGGCAAACAGAAAGAATAAAAGCTATAGTCGTTGTTTTATCAATAAGAGCCGATCCTTTAATTTTGTACGCCGCAAAGGTAATCATCGCCACAACCGCCGGCCTAATGCCTTCAAAGGCTGCATCTACTTTGGGATTATCTTTAAAAGCAATATAGAAAATGCCCAGTAACAGCACAATTAAAAAGGTAGGAATCATCACACCAATCGTTGCTGCAAAAGCTCCTCTCACTCCCGCCACCCTATAGCCAGTAAACGTTGCTGAATTAATCGCAACAGCACCTGGTACAGAGCCGGCAAGGGCAAATACATCGGTTACATCCTTTTCTTCAAGCCACTGTTTTTTCGTTACGATTTCTCTCTCTATCACCGGAATCATGGCATAGCCCCCTCCGAATGTAACAGGAGCAATTTTGAAAAAGGTAATAAAGATATCCAACAGAAGTTTCCACTCCTTTTTCATTACGCCCTCTCCTTTTTTGAATTTTATAATCTCTTGCCTTTGGATTTATGTAGCTTATTAAGCTAAAATAAGACCTTTTTCGCTTCTATCTGCTTTTGAGTTGTTAAATAGCAGGAGCATTCATACTGACATCCTTTGTATAACTCTTATATTTAAATAAAATGTTAATTCTACAATTAACAAAAAACAAAGCATCAAGGAGATTTTTACTGGATAATTTCTTCTTTCTTAGCATACCACACTTTGTTCCAAAACGGGACAAAGTAGATGGACTTTTTCCCATTTTGGTATTAACTTTTGTAGAGCCCGCCAAATTTTATGTTTATTTTCCCTAAAAATAAAAGGCTAGAAAAGCTTCGGCCTTTTTTTGTTTCTTATTCAACAAATTTACCAATTTGTATTGAAGGTTCAGCCATCACTTGCCTATAATGGCATAAGCTAATTCAGTGGATTTAAACCAGTTTAAATCCACTGAAACCTTTATGTATCAAGAGTTAATGTAAAATCCATACAAAAAGTACATAACATTCCATTTATAATATGAAGGTTCTTCAACATTTCTCTTTTGGAATCTCAACTAATTTTTAAAACATTTATAGAAAAATATTGGTAGGCTATCAGTTGGGTTAGTTTAAAAAGGAAATCAATATTGTCCGTTAACGGAGCTCTTTTAAAATTAAGCTTATGCTTAAAATTAAAAGGATTGATCGTCAAACCATTCATAAAATACTTGCACTGCCGCCCCAATAGAGGCCGCATTTTCTCCCAGTGCTCCTTTTCTAATCACCACATGATCTTTTCGGGAGTATGTATACTGCTTAGCCGTTTGTATAACTTTATGATAGTAATCATCAGACTGATAAATTAACTTCCCGTGGAGTACTACTTCTGCTGGATGTAAAATATTGATCATATTTGCAATGCCAATCCCATAATAATAAGCGGCCTCCATTACAATATCTTGTATAGCAGAGTCCTGCTCTCTCAACCCTTTTAAAATAACTTCAGTAAGCTCAGATTGCGATTTGTTCGAGAAGCGTTCTCCTTCTAGTTTTTCAAAAATAGCATTTAGTGATGCATAAGCCGTCAAGCAGCCTTGGTTTCCGCACGCACATTTTCTGCCGCCTGGCTGAATAATCATATGGCCGTAAGAGTTGGAATCTCCTTCTTTGTTATTTAAAAAGCGGCCTTCACTTATATAACCGCAGCGAATTGCATAACCATTCATACAGTATAAGATATTGTCTTCATCTAACATCTGAAAATAGTATTCTGCCAGCGCAGCCATATCTGCTCCATTATTTAACGTGATCTTGCCCGAAAAAGTACGTGATAGGATTTCGTTAACAGGAACGTTCGTCCACCCATTCCCCAGAAATGCTTCAGGATTCAAAATAATACCCTTTTTACGGTCTAGTGGGCCAACTGCTCCAATCCCAATTCCAATTAAATCGTCTTTGGATAACTTTTGTTTTTCTTGAAAATCCTGAATGGTTTCCTCGATAAGCTTCATGGTCTTTTCGGGAGTGTATTCTTTCGTTAAAGAATAATTCCTCTGCATAATCATTTTGATCCTCATGTTAAATAAATTGATATTCATATGCGTCCGGGCTATTTCAATGCCAATTAAATACCCTGCATGAGGAACAATATCATAAAGAACAGGAGGGCGTCCTCCATTTGCTTCTCCATAACCCGATACTTGAATAAGACCCAACTGTTCGAGCTCATAAATCATTCGGGTTATTGTTGTTTTAGGTACTTGGAATTTTGTTAATAACTCTTTTTTTGAGATCGGACCTTGTTTATGAACTAATTTATATAATGATTTTTTAATTTCATTTTTTTTGGAAGTGTCTTCTAAAAACGCTCTTAACATTTTTACACCCTTCTTTCATTTCAACCATTCACTTTATTCTTATCTATGTTATAGGATTAATGGGTTTAAGACAACATCTAGAGCTTTAAATGTATACAGTTTATTCCGCCTTGAACTTCCCTTTAAATGAATATTAAGTCTGTAGATCCTCAATTTTTTCTTTTGATTCAAGTCCATTAATCGCTTCTATTGCTTCATATCCTGCTTTAACTAAATAAATTTTCACAAGGTTACGGATTTTTGTATCATCTTCTACAAGTAAAACCGATTTACCAATTAAACCATGTAGCATTAAAAGAAAATTCCTTTTCATAAGGTAAACAAATAAGAGATGGAATCCCAAATATCCTGTGCTTCTCTACTTCTTTTGTTTAACGATTAGAACATATATTGAGTAACGCGGCTGATATCTACGAAGTGCATAAAGCTGCCCCCCGACGCGCAAATTATTTCTGTCCATATGGAAGCTGTCAACCATTGGGCATTATCTAGAGAAGAACTAAAAAACTTCATTGAGGAAAAGGGCATTGCCTCTGCTGTTTTAGTACCAGATGACGGAGAAGCCTACTTATTTTAAGAGGGCAATCCTTTAGCCTTGTTGATTTAATAAAGAATTAACGATATCCTTAACAAACCTTTTACTTAATAGTAACCATCTACTGTTGTCCAAAAATTGGCTAAACCAGAAAGAGACTCATGATAATCAGCCAGTTTATCATGAGTCTCTTATATTTTTATTACACAAGATTAAGATTTACACCTGCTTATTTTATCTGCTTTTCCTGTAAACTACAGTATTCACCTATCCTATGAAAATAGACGAGAATAGTGATTACGACGTTGTAGACCCCTTTGATTTTGTTTCTCCTTCCGGTGAGCGAACAAATATAAGCGCCAATACAGCTCCTGCAAAAGCTACCATGCCGGACCAGAAGAATGCTTGTTGAAAGCCCTCGTTCAGAGCGACGACCGAGTCTCCTGCGGTACTGGAGGCCGTTGTCGCTGCAGCAATTACCACCATGATGGCTAGGCTAATCGCCGCACCGATCTGGGAAGTAGTATTGTATATGCCAGATACCAACCCTGACTCTTCCGGCTTGGCACCTGATATAGCGGCCGTTTGAGCTGGGATATAGGCTAGTCCCCTACCGAGAGAAGCCAATAGTAAAGCCAGTAGAACGTTAGCCAAATAATTTCCATCTACTGGTGTGTCGAAGGAAAACAAGAGCATGGAACCTCCAAGTGCGAGAAATCCAACAAATAGAACGGCTTTTAAACCGAATTTTTCAACCAATTTTCCAGCTATAAAAATCATAGTAATCGCTATTAGTATCGGCGCCGGAATTAAGGCCGCTCCGGCTTCGAAGGGAGAAAATTTCAATACCTGCTGTAAGTACAACATAATGAAATAATTGAATGGAATCCACATTCCATTTAGCATGATAAGCGCAATATTGCCCGCGGCCAAGTTAGGAATCTTAAAAATGCGAAGTGGCACGAGTGGCTCCTTCTTCTTGGCCTGAATAAAAATAAATATGATGAATAACAAGGCCCCCATAGTCAATGTCCATACAGCAGAGGGTGAACTCCATCCATTGTGTTCTGCGGTTACAATGCCGTAAACGAACAGGACTATAGCAGCCGTAACGGAGATAGCGCCAGTATAATCGATGCGGCCATTTCTACGTATACCTTTCTGTAGGAGCCCTAGGGACAAGACCAAAGCGAGAATACCGATGGGAACGTAGATCAGAAACGTCCACCGCCAGCCCAGCCACTCCGTAATGATGCCTCCAAGGAATACACCGGCCAATCCACCCGCCGCACCGGAAAGGCCCCAGAAAGCAAGCGCTTTATTCATTTCCTTCGGGTTTGCGGCAAACAGTTTCATTACACTGGACATTGCAGCCGGTGTAATTAAGGCGGAACCGGCACCCTGGAGTGCACGTGCGACGTTTAGCACCGAATCATTCCAAGCCAATCCTGCGAGTAAAGAAGCCAGGGTCAGGATTGAAAATCCCCACATGAATATGCGCCGTTGGCCGAACAAATCGCTCAACTTTCCTCCCAATAGCAGAAGTCCTCCGAAGAAAATAATATAGGCGTTCATCACCCATTGCAAACTCACCTGCGTATAGCCGAGCCCTTCTTTGATGGCTGGCAGGGCAACCTGCATGATCGTTGTATCCATGATAGTCAAGAAAAACGCAGTGCACAATAAAGCAAGTGCTTTCCAGCGCTTTGGATCAGGCTGTGCAAGCGTTTGTGGATTTGTTGACATAGTTCAATCTCCTTTAATCTTCAAATTTCATCGATTTTTTAAGTATAGGATACCTATGTATGGTATAAAAGACACGATTTTCTGCCCTTGGCAACAGCATGCATTCAAATAGTGCACATAATTCCCTAATGCTTTCTTGTACTCTTAATCAGCTGAGAGTTCACTTTCTGTGACCCATTTATGATTTGTCACTTTTTCTCCGTCAGTCGTTGATGAGTAATCAACCATATAAACTGTAGTTTGTTGAGCTGAGCCAATTATTGCCTTTGCCCCCTCCATGCCGTTCATGTGGTCTGCTTCTAAAACCACTTCATCTCCAGGTTCATATGGTTGGTCGCTGGCATCTTTAATCTCTTCATGGATAACCCATTTGTGGTTTGTTACTTTTTCTCCGCCAGTTACCGGTGTATATGAAACTGTATAAACTGTAGTGTCGAATGCACCGACAATCGTTGCTTCAGCACCTTCCATTCCTTCCATGTGATCAGAGTGAATCATCGCTTTACTTCCTACCTCAAACTTTGGATTTACTGCTTCTTTTAATCCCTTTGGCAGTTCACCAGAACTTGAATGATTCATATCATGCATCCCTTCATGGCTGTCATTGTGGTTCATATCAGCATGTTGATTTTCCTTATCTTCTTTGGAACAGGCTGCTAAAAATACGGTTAGGGTCAAGGCAAGAAGAAATAGGGTCGTGCGTTTAGTTTTCATCACGATCACTTCCTTTAACTTAATTATTTCACTGCCACGATAACATACAGAAACCTAGACTAACTTATTAGTTGGTCTCTGCCTATCCGTTTCAAAAATTTATAGAATGTCTCCCGTTTTTTACCCATTTGTGAATAGACCTCAATAACCTTTTCTACTGTCTTGTATAATTCTTCTGGTGTCAGATTTTCTGCCAGCAGGGAACCCACCTCAGCATCTTTCCCTTTTGCTTTTCCACCAACATATAAACTGTAATGATCTTTAATTTTCATAATCCCCAGGTCGCTTAACATTGGTTCACCGCAGCCTACAGGGCAACCTGTATAAGCAGCCTTTAAGGTAAATGGGACGGCTTTTCCTGCTATGCGGTGATTTAACTCTTTTGCCACAGGCATTCCTTCCTCTTTTTCCCCTTTGCAAAAATTGCAGGTTCTCAAGCTCTTTACGAAGTTCCCTACCGGATAGCAGGACAGCCCCGCTTCCTTAAATGTTTCTTTTACTGCTTCCACTTTACTTTCAGGAACCTCAATATAAAGCTGTTGGAAAGTGGTTAACTCCAATTCGTCACCCTCATTCATGTGCTCAGCAATCACAGTCAATTGTTTGGCATTTAGTTTTGCACCGAATGATATTCCACCGTTAACGGCCAGTTTTACTATTTTCTCTTTTTGATCCATTTATTATTCGCTCCTAGCCCTTTTTTCATTGGTTTAGAAAAAACCAACTATTTAAAGAATTTTCAGTTACTATACACTGGTAGGGTATTATTAGTGATTAAGCCTAAACCTACTCAGTAATATACTGTAGCAAATTTTAAAAACGCCAGCTGCCTATATTTAATATCTTCCTTATTTCATTTATATTTTGTTCAAACCCAATGAGGATTTTCGGTTTTCTCATCATCCTTATCAAAGATTGCTCTTTAAAAACAAATATTGGAACAATTCTTGTACCGGCTTGATGTGATAGCGTAAGTTCTTTAGCGTACTATCAGCAAAAACTTTATAGATATTATCTTTAAGCTCGACCTCTTACTCAAAAATCCAATTCCTTTTGTCTGTTGGATGTAAATGAAAATAGTTTTTTAGGTCTGCACTTAATTTAATAAGATTCATAATTTTCTCACGACTTACTTTTAGTTGAAGAACATTATTTTCGTTATCCTTAGATGATCTTGTTTCTTTTTATGGACAACTTTAATCTTAGCTTACTTGTTCCTCTACATCGTATCCCTGATCTTCAATAACATCTTTAATTTCTTTCAAGCTCACCACAGTTGAATCAAATGAAACATCTACTCTTCCTTTATCAAGATAGACCTTGACGGATTCAATACCACTTAGTTTGCCCACATTTCCTTCAATTGAGCTGATGCAATGTCCGCAAGACATTCCTTGTACTTTAAGTGTTATTTTTTGCATAAATGACTCCTCCTTAAGTGATTTCCTTAGCTTCTTTTATTGCCCTACCACTGTAGGGTATTTAATAAACATAAGAACTTATTTTGTTATTTTAGAAATGGTGGTTAAAAATTCTTTCACAACGGCCGGATCATCTTGTTTCAGCCGTTCAATCACGCACATGTTAATGTGACTCTCTAACAAAACCCGAGAAACAGAGTCTAATGCTGCCTGAGCTGCTGAGATTTGGTGCAAAATATCATCACAATAAGCTTTTTTCATCATCATATTTTTTATTCCTTTGACTTGTCCCTCTATCCTGTTCATTCTTTTAATGACCTTATTTTGCAAGTCATTGGAATAGTTTCCCTGTTCTTTTTTCTGGGTGCTGCAACATGTTTCCTTAGAAAGCACTGTAAAGTCTTCCAACTATCCCCGCCCCCTTAAAATACAACATCAACCGTTTGAACGATTATGTTAGCCTTAATTTATAATACCCCCTGTGGGTATGTCAACCTCTAAAGTATAATGCATATAAAAACAGCTGTGGTGTTGGTTACATATCCTCTTATTGCTTTCACAGTCATGTACGTTGTTATAATAACAAAAGAAATGAACAACATTTTTTATTTGTGCTATGCATTTAGTTATGTTTACGATTATGCAACGTATCCAACTCTATCCAAGTATTATGTAATAGAGATTTTTTAAGCACACTTTACATGTTCCACACATTATAGTGGCAGAAGTTAAAATAAAAAGCGAAATCAAAAAGGCTTGGAAGTCGCGTTTCCAAGGTCTTTATAAAGGGAATTTTCTCATTAATGAATGAAAAGGCTATTGTTGCACAAATGCTTCTTGGTCTCGTGAACCTCTCAACCTAAATCAAAGGCTTCCCTTATCTTGAATACGGTACGTCTTCACTTCAGTACCATACGGGGTTTATCTATTGCTCATGCGACTATTATGCGTTGGGTACATTAATATAGATCAAAACTAGATGAGCGAGTAAGACGACACCTTAAGCCGGCATACGGCTCTTGATGAGTAGGTGAGACATAATCAAAGTCAAAGTATAGGGGGGATGCCTTTGTATCGGACAGTTGATTCTGAAGGAGCATTCCCTCTATGAGATCAAAATCAATGGCTTTACTTCCTACATTAAACTTTGGATTCACAGCCTCACTTAGTCTTTTTGATACTCCGCCTAAGCCCTAGGATTCAAGTTATCCATTTCAGGATTTCATGAATCCTAGGGCTTGATAAAATAATAATAATCGAGTTTCATTGGAGTATTAAGAGAGAAATTAATATTTTAATACACTCTTTTGTTAATGATTCAAGAATAAAGCCATTTTAGACAAGTAACTTGTATTCATATTATAGAATCACTAGGATCTTTAAGACTCCAACTCAAATAAAAAATCTATGCTCTATCTACAATTTAATCCATCATTCCATGTTGTCTTATTATTATCCTTGATAACTTTGTTCTTTTTTTAGTGTTTTTGTTCGCCCGCCAATAAAAACGACTATCCCTAAAATCAAGAGAATTATTGAAGGTATTGTAACTCCAATACTTTGACCAGCATTTAAATGTGAAAACACGGCACCTGCCATAAGTAGCACTGACCCTCCAGAAGCCAGTAAAGTGAATTGTGATTTCCAAAACCCAATTAACAATCCAATCGCTCCTAGAATTTCAGATACGCCGACAATGTACATAAATTCTACTGAATAACTAAACGCTTCTGTAAACACCTGAACTTGTTGTTCATTACCAGTTACCTTCTTAACACCAGCAAGAATAAAAGCAATGGAAAAAAATCCTTGAATAATACGAAGCACCCATTTCATATAAGATCCCCTTTATATTTAATTTAATTCTTCAACGCTTAAAGTTGAAAAAACCAGCCGGACAGTAGCTAGTCGTCTCAACTCTTTTGTTCCACATCTCCGATAAAAAAAGCTATATAACTGACTACAGTGATTTACTACCTTAAACGTTCTCCTAAAAATTGTTTTATTAAATTCGTAATAACGTCTAAGTCCTCCTCTAAAGCAAAGTGTCCTGTATTTAATAAATGAACTTCACAATCTTTTAAATCTTTTTGGTAAGCGAGAGCTCCTTCTGGTCCAAAAAAAGGGTCATTTTTCCCCCATGCTACTAATGTCGGAGGCTGATGGATTCTAAAGTATTCCTGCCAGCTTGGATATTTTATGAGGTTATTTCGATAATCATAAAGTAATGAAATTTGTATTTCTTTGTTGTCCGTACGTTCCAAAACAAATTGATCCATATTCCATGCATCAGGACTAATTCGATCAGGGTGGCGAGTCCCGTGTGTATATAAATACTTTGTGGTATCTGCTGACAGGAGAGCGTATAAATTATTCTTATTTTCCTCGGTAGAATTCTCCCAATAAGCACGTACAGGATCCCAAGCAGACAATAACCCTTCTTCATACGCATTTCCATTTTGAGTAATAATAGTTTGGATTCGTTCAGGATGCTTGGCCGCTAATCTCAATCCTACTGGAGCGCCGTAATCTTGAATATAGAGACTAAATTTCTCTAGCTGCAGTTTTTCTACAAATTTGTTTATAAGAAGAGCCAGGTTATCAAAAGTATATTCGAATTCAGTCATTACAGGCTGATCGCTATTTCCGAAGCCTGGATAATCTGGTGCAATAACATGATATTCACCCATGAGTTTATTGATCAAATTTCGATACATATGAGAAGAAGACGGGAAACCATGAAGCAATAAAATGGTAGGATTACTTGTATTGCCGGCTTCTCGATAAAAAATATTAATACCATTAATACTTACTGTTTTGTATTGTACGAACATGCTTTCACCTCAAATTAGTTTATTATTTTGAGGACCTATTTTACAATATTTTGTAATATAAATAGCTTCTTTTACTATTAACAAATCTTAATGAGAATTCGTTATCAGAACCTGTCACAGATTTAATAGCAGCATCAGTACCAATCCCATTCGTTAATTCCATAATTGTTTCATATAATAACTTCTGCGTTTTCTAGTTGCGAAACAATAGCCTTAAGGTGTAGAAGCTGTTGTTTTAAGGTTGTAACTTTTAACCCTTACTCTTTGTGGATTTGTTACAATATTTTGTTCAATTTAACTTTCGTAATACCCATCTGAATTCATCGTTTTTTTAATATAAAGTGTTTACCGGGTATACATGTCGTAAATCTGATCTAGCTTTTTCTTTAATCGATCAAAACGAACAAACCGATCCTCTCGTATATATTCCTTTTGATCTATCATCAAAAGCATAATAGGAACTGTAAAAATCAAAAATTTTTCTGCTACTTCTTCTACCTTATTGGCATCAATATGCCCCAGGTGGATAAGTGGGTAATGACCCAGCAGTTCCCTCAGCTTATATAATATAGCGTGACACGTACTACACTCCGGTCTGGATATATACAAGAAGCTAAACTCATTATTTTCAAGAAACTCTTCCACCATCTTTAGCGTAGTTAGCTCATTTAGTTTTTCCATATTGATTCCCCATCTAAAGGTTTTCTAGATCCGCAAAATTGCCTTTCAGGTTCTGCTCCTGTAATTACAAGCGCCTTACCTATTTCCTTCTAATCTAAATTAATAAATGTTCTTTAACCAAAAGGTCTGTTTACTCGTATTTTAGAGAGTCACCGTCGAACGGGCTGCCTGCAACCTTAATAGAATCTGTAGGACATCCTTCAAACGCATCCATCATATCTTCATATAAGATTTCAGGAACTTCAGTCACCCCTTGGTTATCGTCTAATACAACAAACGCAATTCCTTCATCATCATAATCGTATATATCAGGAGCCGCCGCCCCACAAGCTCCACACGCAATACAAGTTTCTTTATCAACAATTGTATATTTGGACAATTAAATGAACTCCTTTCTATTTTCTATTGATTAATAATACAATACTAGGGGATGGTATCAAAATAGTTGGATATAACCTGCTGATCAATTCAGTAGCAGGATATATAATATCTCTATTTAACACCTTTCTTATTTTATTAATATTTTATTCAAATCCAATCAGGATTTTTGGTTTGTTCATAAACCCTAACAACAATTTATATTTAAGTTAAACACCATTTGTTCCTCGCTATTAATGGCTAACTTTCGACTGTTTTTTTCTTTTTTGATATAAGGCACCTGTCAGTGTAACGATAAATACTAAAGACCACCAAATCACTTTTAAAAGCTTCAATATGGTCCGCTCCTTTTTCTTTGGCTCTCACGTTTTTAAATACAAACGTCGGAACTATTCTCATATCAATTAATTTGATTATGTCCTCTTCTTTAGAAAGTTGTTTCGTTAAATCATTATTCAATATAAGATACGTTATTTTCGAAAAGAAACTCTTTCTTTGTCTGGCAATCTGAGCAGTTAGGTCTTGTATATAGCTCAAGTTGAACGTTTGTCATAAAAAATCCCTTTATTATTTTTTAACTTCTATAACGAATGGATAGACATTGACCTGTCCTCCAAATTTGAATTCAGCCCAAAGCTTATAAATACCTGGCTTAGCAAACTGCGTGCCAAATACAGTTTTATCATCCGCTACCGGGTGAACATGAATATATTTTTCTCCACCTTCATCTAAGATAACAACATGGCCTAAAGCGCCTAAATACCGGTCAGGCTTTGCGTCTTTCACATTAAAATTAAGAGTAATCTCCTTATTGACCTCAAATGAACGAGTGGTTAATTCAACTGTTTGGCCATTAATTGTCTTTGTAAATTCCATATCTGCCACAAGATCGTTTCCGCCATGTTCATGTGGAATATTACCAACATGCAGTTCAATCGGCTCAACTGAATAATTCAAGCCTTTTGGTTTGATGTCCACAAATACTTTATAAGAATTATCAGCTAAATTCACCTTCGTTTGATAAACTCCTGCGCTCTTTTTTTCAGGATGTAAATGATGATACTCTTGCAGGTCCGAACTGACCACTATTAAATGCATATTTTTTTCATGGGAAACTTCTAGTTCAGGAGCATGATTATTTTTGTCTTTTAACTCAATTATGATTTCTCCATTCACATAGGACACTGTGCGTGTAATCTCGCTAGGAGCGGCTGCACCATGACTGCCGTGACTGTCATGGTTGCTTTGATTATCCACAGCTTCCTCTTCTTGAACCGTCGCTGCTGTATGATCGGTGTGCTCATCCGCTTTTGGATTCATACTTGCATATACGCTGTATCCTGCGATAACAACTCCGAGATACAAAACAGCTGAAGCAGCCCAAACCATAATGCTTTTTTTCATAGGTACTTCCCCTTTCTACCCTATTTAACCCTTCAACTTAATCCGCTGCAGTCTTAGGGCATTGAGAACAACAGATACAGAGCTGAACGCCATCGCTGCACCGGCCAGCCATGGGGCTAGGAAGCCTGCCGCCGCAATTGGGACACCGAGGGCGTTATACGCAAGTGCCCAGAAAAGATTTTGCTTAATATTCGCGATCGTCTTCTTGCTCATGAAAATCGCATCTGCAATGCTCGTTAATTCACCACGGATGAGGGTAATGTCTGCAGCTTCCATGGCTACGTCGGTACCTGTGCCAATCGCCATCCCGATATCAGCCACAGCCAAGGCAGGAGCGTCGTTGATCCCATCGCCAACCATGGCTACTTTTTTGCCGGCCAGCTGAAGTTTTTTCACTTCTTCCGCTTTTCCTTCCGGCAAAACTTCTGCGATGACCTGCTTAATTCCAACCTGCTTTGCAATTGCCTGGGCTGTCTGGGTGTTGTCTCCTGTGATCATCACTACCTCTAAACCCATGTTCTGAAGACGGGCAATGGCCTCTTTTGAGGTTTCCTTAATGGTATCCGCAACGGCGACAATACCAGCATAGCGCCCATCAATAGCTGCTAACATAGCTGTTTTCCCTTGCTTCTCCAGGTTCTCCATTTTTGTTAATTCATCCTGCACATTGATGTTATACTTCGCCATCAATCTGCGGGTACCAATGAGTAATTGTCGGCCTTTTATCGTCGACTCGATACCAAAACCAGGAATAGCTTCGAACGTATCGGATGATCCCAGCTCAATGCCTTTTTCCTTAATGCCTTCAACAATCGCTTCGGCAAGGGGATGCTCTGAGTTTTTCTCCGCCGTGCCAACAAGGGCAAGAAATTCGTTTTCCTCAACACCTTCTGCCAGGATAACATCCGTTAAAGATGGCTTTCCCTTTGTAACCGTACCTGTTTTATCCAGGATGATCGTATCTAAACGGTGCGTTGTTTCAAGATGTTCTCCACCCTTAAATAAAATCCCAAATTCAGCTGCACGGCCTGAACCCGCCATAATAGAAGTTGGTGTCGCCAAGCCAAGTGCACAAGGGCAGGCAATAACCAATACGGCAATGAATTTTTCAAGAGCTTCCGCAAACTCTCCAGGGCTTACAGCGAAATACCACACAAGGAAGGTTACAATCGCTATGCCTACGACAATCGGCACGAAAATGCCGGAAATCACATCAGCCAGACGCTGGATCGGCGCTTTAGAACCTTGCGCTTCCTCGACTACTTTAATGATCTGGGCTAAAGCGGTATCTTTCCCCACTTTAGTCGCTTTGATTTTCAAGAAACCATTTTTATTAATGGTTGATCCAATCACATGGTCTCCAACCGTTTTATCAACTGGAATGCTTTCCCCGGTCAGCATGGATTCATCAAGCGCAGACCGGCCTTCCGCGATTTCTCCATCAACTGGTACTTTTTCACCCGGTTTCACAAAAA
This sequence comes from Domibacillus sp. 8LH, assembly GCF_038806185.1. Lineage (NCBI taxonomy): Bacteria > Bacillati > Bacillota > Bacilli > Caryophanales > Bacillaceae > Domibacillus > Domibacillus sp. 8LH. The sequence continues at coordinate 99,616 of NZ_JAVJNG010000005.1, forward strand.
CAATATCGCCTTGTAGAACGTCTTCAATTGGAATAATCATTTCCTGGCCATCACGAACGACTGTCGCATTTTTTGCCTGTAATCCCATGAGTTTCTTGATCGCCTCAGAGGACCGGCCTTTTGCCCTCGCCTCGAACAATTTGCCCAAAATAATTAACGTGATAAGGACAGCACTTGTTTCATAGTAAAGTTCAACTGTATGGGCATTTGATCCAATGGATACAATACTTAAATACAAGCTGTAGAAATAGGCGGCCGATGTGCCCAATGCCACAAGTACATCCATATTTGCACTTTTGTTTCTTAATGCTTTAAAAGCACCTACGTAAAACTGTCTTCCCACAATAAATTGAACAGGTGTTGCGAGGGCAAATTGTACCCAAGGATTCATAAACATATCAGGTAACCAAATGAAAGACGTAAATTCAAAATGGCTGACCATTGCCCATAATAAAGGAAAAGACAAAACGGCTGAGAAAATAAATTTACCTGTTTGCCGCTCGATTTCTTTCTGTCGGTGATCTACTTGTTCCCCTACTTTTTCTTGTTTTTGTTCAAGAGTATAGCCTAACTTTTTGATTGCCTCTTTCATATCAGCAATCGAGACTTGATCGGGGTTATATTCGACAAGAACCGATTCTAAAGCGAAGTTAACGGCTGCTTTATCAACGCCATCTAATTTGTTTAGCCTTTTTTCAATTTTATTGCCACAAGCAGCACAAGTCATTCCGGCAATATCAAATTCTACTTTATCCGTTACAATGGAATATCCTAAAGATTGAACTTTCTCCTTAAATTTCGTTATGTCTGTTTTATCTGGGTCGTATTTAATGTTTGTTTTCTCAAGAGCAAAATTCACGTTTGCTTCTTCTACACCCTCCACCTTTTTCAACCCTTTTTCAATTCTCGTTGCACAAGCGGCACAAGTCATTCCTGCTATTTGCAGGGTTGTTTCCTTCTGGCTCATATTTTACACTCCTATCCCTATATACTCCGTAGGGGTATATTTTTTCGAAAAATAAAACAAATCATGTCGAGAACGTCACGATCCGTTTTATTTTTGATGAATGATCAACTTACTCTTAAGCGGGCTGATCTACATCGTACCCCTGGTCTTCAATCACATCTGTAATTTCTTTCAAAGTGGTTGTATTTGAATCAAATGTAACGTCCACTTTTTTTTCATCAAGATGAACTTTAACAGAGTCAACACCGCTTATTTTACTTACATTTTCTTCAATTGATTTTACACAATGTCCACAAGACATTCCTTGTACATTAAGTGTCACTTGTTGCATAAAAAACTCCTCCTTAAATATTCATCTAATTTCCACATCTTTATCTTACCATACCCCAGTAGGGTAGCAAATAGAAATATAATTTATTTTGTTATTTTAGAAATAGTGGTTAACACTCTTTTACAATGTTTGGATCGTCTGTTTGCCTCAACTGTTTAATTACGCAAGTGTTGATGTGACTCTCTAAAAAAACTCGGGACACAGAATCTAATGCTGCTTGAACTGCTGAGATTTGGTGTGAATTATCATCATAGTAAGCTTTCCCTGTTCTCATTTTTTTATGCCTTTAATTTGACTTTCTATTCTGCTCATTCTTTTAATGAAAGTGACTTGCAAGTTTTTTGAATAGTGTCCACTTTCTTTTTTTGCTACGACATGTTTCATCAGAAAGCATTGCCAAGCCTCTCACTTGCATACCACATCTCAATAGAAAATAAACTACTTAAAATATTGGCTTGTTAATCAAATTAACCATACCCTCGTTGGGTATGCAAAAGTTTGAAGTGAAACGCCAGCACTAACATGACTGGCTTTATACTATTTAAGACTTTGAAAAACGTTCAAAGACCTCCATTAATTCTCTAATAGCTTCATCTGCATCTCCATCTTTTATGGCATCAGACACACAATGCTGTGTATGCTTTTCTAATAAATGAAGCCCTACTTTATTCATGGCTGCATTGATAGCAGAGATTTGTGTAAGAATATCCACACAATATCGGTCATTTTCAATCATATTTTGGATACCGCGTACTTGACCCTCTATTCGTTTTAATCGGGTAATTAACTGGTCTTTATCTTTTGTCGATCTATGTGTGGCCTTTGTCTCTTCAGAGGTGCTCATATAATTATCACCAACCTGCCTTTAAAATTTTCTATGCTAATCAAATATTCACCTATACATAACGGGGGTACCATATGATTGTAACATAAAATCTTTAGGAGGAATATGAAAATGAATGAGCAATTTAAAGAATGTATCAAGGAATGTCTTGCTTGCTTAACTGAATGTAATCATTGTTATGATTCATGCTTGAGAGAAGAAGACCTGAAAATGGTTGTAGAATGTATTCGACTTACCCGGGAGTGTGCTGATATTTGTGGTTATGCTGCCTCATCTATGTCTCGTGACAGTCAGTTTTCCGCTCAAATTTGTAAGCTATGTGCCGACATTTGTGAAGCATGTGCAAATGAATGCGCAAAACACGTTAACCATCACGAGAATTGTAAAAAATGTGCTGAAGCTTGCAGCAGATGTACAGATGTTTGTAGAAGTATGGCAGTTAGCTGATCAAGAAAAAAATTAAATTTTGGAGCATCTTTATAACAACTCAAAAGATCAAACAGGGTAAATCTTATTCGTTTAATCCTGTTTGATTTTTGATATACAAACATTCAATTTTCACTTTAAATACCTCCGATAATAGAAAAAAGCAAAACCCTACCTAATTTTAGGTAATTAGTTTTGCCTGATTAAACAGTTACAATCCGCCGCTTTATATGCTTATTTCATTTTAGCGAGTGCTTAATAAATTTTTACACCTATTCTGACAATTACTCGTAGGCAGTTGACGTCCCTAAATCCTTAACTGTAATACTCATATGGTCCATTCTTCCAGACATTGGGTAGCACGCTCATAACTGCAATCATACCTGCTGCCCAAATACCATCAATATTTGTTTTTCATTCTGGAGTTACATCAAGAATTGTTTTTAACTTCGGCTCAGTCCCCAATTTTGTGACTAATCCTGTTTTTTCAGCAATATCAACTAGCATGCCGGTGGCTACAATAACATGATTTTCTTCATATTCCTGTTGGTCAGCTTCAACTTTAAAACCATCTTCAGATTTAGTAATATTCGTTACTGTAGCCTCTACGATTTCAGCACCAAATTTGCGAATCTGGTCTTTACCTGCTTTGACTAAATTGGGACCGTTGATTTCTTTAACACCGTAATCATTTTCAATCCATGCTCGTTTGGTTACACTTTTATCATTATCAACGACTAGCGTTTACTTCCCGGCTTTTGCTGCAAATAAGGCTGCACTCGAACCAGCAGGGCCAGCGCCAATGATTACAACATCATGCATCTTAAAACCTCCAGTATTGAAATTTTAAAATCAATTGCTAATTGAGTTTTATCATCCAAGTACTTCTGTTCCATTAGCACCACGCGAATTTACAGCTTTAAGTAATTTGGATACAAACAATATTAACTTTTACCATGTCAATCTGTAACTCGCTGTCCCGATTTCTATCTTACAATTATTACTTTAGACGTTCTCCTAAAAATTGTTTTATCAGATTAGCACTAGTTTCTAATTCTTCTTCTAAAGGAAAATGTCCCGTATTTAATAAATGAACCTCACAATCTTTTAGATCTTTTTGGTAAGCCAAGGCTCCTTCTGATCCAAAGAAAATATCGTTTTTCCCCCATGCTACTAATGTAGGAGGCTGATATGTTCTAAAGTATTCCTGCCAGTTAGGATACTGTTTAAGGTTGTTTCGATAATCATAAAATAGTGCAAGTTGTATTTCTTTATTGTCGGGACGATCCAAAACGAATTGATCCATATTCCATGCATCAGGGCTAATCCGTTCAGGGTTACGAGTACCATTTGTATATTGATATTTTGTAAAGTCCGCAGATAAAAGAGCGTTTAAATTATTTTTATTTTCCTCAGTAGGCTTTTCCCAATAAGTCCGTATAGGATCCCAAGCAGGCAATAAGCCTTCCTCATAGGCATTTCCATTTTGAGTGATAATAGCTTGAATTCGTTCGGGATGTTTCGTTGCTATTCTGAATCCTACTGGTGCGCCGTAATCGTGAACATAGATACTAAATTTATCTAATTTTAATTTTTGTATAAAATCATTTAATAGTTGAGCTAAGCTATCAAAAGTATATTCAAATTCATCCATTTCGGGCTGATCACTATTTCCGAAACCTGGATAATCTGGCGCGATAATGTGATATTCATCCATCAATTTAGTTATCAAGTTTCGATACATATGAGAAGAAGACGGGAAACCATGAAGCAATAAAATTGTAGGATTACTTGTATTACCGGCTTCTCGATAAAAGATATTAATGTCATTAATACTTACTGTTTTGTATTGTACGAACATGCTTTCACCTCAAATTAGTTTATTATTTCGATGACCTATTTTACAATAATTTGTAATACTAATAGCTTCTTTTCATTTTAAAAATTATAATGAAAACCCGTTCTTACAACCTCTCGCAGATTTAACTGCTGCATTAGTACCAGATCTATTTGTTAATTTCCTAACTGTTTCATGCAATGACTTCTGAGTTTATCGATTAAATACACTTGCTGCTGTCAATCAGCTCTTCAGCTCTGACCAGATAAGCAATACTGTACTGAAGCACTAGTTGTCCGACCTATATTAGGCAAACACCCGTTACTCGCTTGCACCAATTGAATCTGAATTTTTGGTTTTCAATTCCTGTTTTGTTAGTAAGCCTTACAATTTCACCTTAATCTTTTTAGCAATATCCAATTTGCGGCTTCCGAGCATTTACTGATTTTCTTCTCCAGATGCTACAGATACTTTTCCCTCAAGATCTATTTGAACATCTGCTTTTTTTAACATATTTCCGATAGCACATCCTTTATCTGCAGCCAAAATTGTTCTATTAGCTGATTGGACCTGCTCTTCTGTTGCATTAGCAGAAAGAATAATATGCGGATAATGGATAATTTTAAATCCTTCTTCCTTTGAATTGGTTGCTTCTGAATCCATTGTCAATCCAGCTACAGGTAATTTTCTTGTTTCAAGCATGGCAACAAGAGTCATCGAATAACAGGCTGCCGCAGAGGTGACAAGTAATTCCTTTGGTTCTGTGCCTTCTCCACTGCCGCCTAAAGACTCCGGTATCGCGATGTTTGTTTCAAGATGAGCAGCTTTAACTTTTCCAGCACCTTTTGTATTTCCATTCCAAACAATCTTTAAATTCGTTTTTAAACCAACCATAAATGTCACTCCTAAATTATATATTTTTATGTTAACTAGTTAATTAGTTAACTGTACATAAATTCTATGTCTTAGCAGGATTGTTGTCAACTGCTCTTTATTAAACGGATGAAATATCCTGGAGGGGAACTTGATTTTTTAACATTTGTTCACTAAGCTAAACATATCTAGCTTGTTAGTTAACCCAGAAAGTTGGTTGTACAAATATGGAATATTCCAGCTCGCTTTTTAAAATTGATTCTCGGTCTCCTTTACCTATCAACGTGCAGATCAGAGAGCAGATCAAATGGTTAATCGGAAAAGATTTACTCAAACCGGGGGATACCCTTCCTTCGACCAATGAATTAGCGGAACAACTGTCCATTAACCGAAATACGATTCAGGGAGTCTATACTCAACTAAAAGAAGAGGGCCTTCTACTTATACAAAAAGGACGGGGAACACAAGTTGCCAGCGAGGAAGACATTGCGAGATTTAAAATCCAAAATCCTTATTTTTCTTTTGTAGAACAAACAATCAAGGATGCCTCTGAATTGGGTTTCAATATTGAAAATGTGCTGCTATCCAGCTTTGCCTACATGAAACTATTCGGTCAGGCTTCTAAAAAAAATTTGCGTTATCTCTTTGTTGAATGCAAATTAAGCTCGTGCATCTTTTATTTGGATGAAATAAAACGGATGACCTCTGCAGACATTCATACGATCGATGTGTCATCGTCAAGAGAAAATGCCCTTATTGAAGCCATTCATGATGCAGATGTGATTGTGACGAGAGCGGACCTTGCGGAGAAGGTAAAGAAATTTGCCAATGTCGCTCAAAAAACCGTTATCTCTGTGGGTTCCACAAATGATGTTTCACTTCTACTAAACATGATAAGACAGTAACATCCAGGAAGTATGGAGAAGATGCCCATCTTCCGACTTTGCTATAACCAAGCCGGGTCAGTCGCTCGAACGATTATAGGAAGATGACTCGCCACCCTTTACCCTGATCAAAGCTGGCGGGTCAAATACAATACCTGCTTCCGAAACATCAGATTATACTGAGCATGGATCATTTCATTGAGGAATTAGAAAGCTACATAACATACTACTATAGCCCAAACGCATTAAGGCAAAATTAAAACATACTAAGCTTAGTAGTACAGGCCAATACAATGGCTTGTGCTACTATTTTTTTATAGTAGAAGTGAAGAAGAGGTCGATCATGCCCTGGGACCTTGAGTTCGTAATTAAAACTGATCGCCTTCACTATCCTTATATAAATCAGTTTAGTATGTTGGATCCGTTGAGATCGTGTATAAGAAAAGGGATACGATAAGGAATTGTGAAGACTTCTATTACATTACATGATGAGGGAGAATCTATTATGCCACATGTACTTGCGTTCGATGTTAGTATGGGAAAAAGTTATTTCGTCATTTATGCCTCACAGAAGTCCTGTCTGTCAGAAGGAGAAATCCGTCATCAGCGCCTAGATTTTGATAAGCTTTATGAAATGATTGCACACTTGATAAAAGAAGCAGGTTCGTATCCAGAGATTGTATTTGAAGCAACGGGTGTGTATTCGGCACAGCTAGAACGCTTTATGAATGATCACGGTTTTCCCTATACTCTTCTAAGTCCCTTGGAATCCAAGCTTCAAATGGCTGGCATGCGTATTCATAAAACTGATAAAAGCGATGCACATCAAATCACACGCACACACTTTACAGCCGAGCGTCGCATAAAGTCATCACAGGACTCTTATTTCGAAGAAATGCGTGCCCTTTCCCGTTACTACGCTGAACTAGGAGAAGATTTATCAATTCTCCGCAACCGAATTCATGCGATGGTTCAGCTGAGTTTCCCCGAATTAGAAGCTTTATATAAAACAAAATCTGAACTGTACTACCAGTTACTCCTTCAATATCCACATCCTTTTTTTGTCCTCGCACAATCCAAAACGGTGCTCCGAAACCGTATTTTAAAAAGTACGGATCAAAACATGTCTGGAAAGAAAGCAGAAGAACGTGCAAGTGATTTGATGGAAGCTGCGAATGCCTGTTATCCAGCAATTTCAGAAACCGATCCCCGTCTTGACCAATTGCGGGATTATACAAAAAGGTATCTAGAACTTGTACATCAAAAAGAAGCCGTCATAAAGAAAATGGTAAACCTTTCAGAAGAGCGAAATGAATACAGGATTCTGACGTCTATTCCTGGTATCGGTGAGACTACAGCGGCCCGGCTCATCGCAGAAATAGGTGATATCAACCGATTTGATAATCATAAGCAGCTCAACGCGTACGCTGGCATTGATATTCGGCGCTTTGAATCCGGAACACTCTTTTACAAAGATAAAATTAATAAACGAGGTAATAAAGAATTGCGGAAAATCTTATTCAATATGGTTCAGAATATGATTAAAATGAGGCGTTTTGGAGGTAATCATTTTGTGGAGTATTACGACAGATTAAAAACCCAGCCCTATAACAAGTGTTATAAAGTGGCATCCATCGCATGTGTGAATCAGTTCTTGAAAGTGGCTTTTCACCTTATCACACACAAACTAGCCTACAACTATGAGACCGCTTCAACCTGCTTGTAATTAGCTAAAAAAGTGATAGCTTAAACAGCCTAGCGAAAAAAATGATAAGTCGTTAGGTGTATTTGATCTGCGCATATATATTTTTGAAGGAAGGGGTACCCCTTCCTTCAAAAATATATTAAAAAGATTGAGTAAAGTACTTGACTAGACGTAAGAAGGGCATGAGCCCGGTTCAATACCGGATTCATGCCCAGGAAGCTGCCTAATACTCGTGTCTAATTTTTTGGGTTCAGATCATGTTTTTCTGGCCCTTTGTTTTATTCCTTTTAGAATCCATTCGATTTTAAATTATTTTCTCAAGGTTTTTAATGCCCCGCTCCAAGCGATAACTTGATCAAGCATGGCATTTACATTATTAAGATGTAATTCAGCTGGCTTAAATGTAGTATAGTTTTCAAAGTCAGTAAATAAAGACAATGTAGGATGTACACGAACATCGGCAATCATCAATTCACCCATGATCCCGCGTAAATGTTCGGCTGCACGAGCACCGCCCGTTGAACCGTAACTTACGATACCGGCTGCTTTGTTATTCCAGGCTTCACGAGCTGAATCAAGGGCATTTTTCAGAGCTCCTGTTATGCTGTGATTGTATTCTTGAGCGATGAACACAAATCCATCCAGGCTGTTCAGCTTTTCATTCCAAGCTGCAATTCCTGGTTCTGTTCCATCCGTTGTTCCTACAAATGGCAGCTGGTAATCCGCAATATCTACGATTTCGTAGTTTGCATCTCCGCGTTGATCCGCAATATCTTTAATCCATTCTCCTACCTGCGGGCTAACCCGCCCTTGTCTTGTACTGCCTAGAATAATACCTACATTTAATTTCTCGTTTGTCATGGTTTCTGTCTCCTTTTTATATAAACTTCCAAATTTTTTGGATATAAACCCCATTTTAATTACCACCTATTATTTTTTACGTGTATTTGATTCGGAACTCTTGTTAACACAGGTGAAACCAGTACATAAAATTATAAGTTTCTTCCCTGTACCATTTTCTAATTTCTTAATTTGTCTGCTCTTTTCCCAAGAAAAACAACAAGGCTTAAGAGGAAGAAGACCAATGCAGGCATAGCTACTCCCATTCCCTGACCTGCCATAAGGTGTGAAATAGCAGCTCCAAGCATAAGTAATACAAGTCCTCCAGAAGCCAATACCGCTATGTTTTTCTTCCAAAATCCAGCCAAAAGCCCAAGAGTTCCTGCTATTTCACAGATCCCCACAAAATACATAAATCCTAATGGAAAACCTAACGCCTCAAAGGTTTGAACCTGCATTTCATTTCCTGTCAGCTTCATTAAACCAAAAGCGGCAAAACCAGCCACAAGTAAACCCTGAATAATCCGAATAACCCACTTCATTTTTGTTTCTCCTCTTGTCTTCTCTTTGTTATGGTTTTAAATTTTTTGCACCCAATCCTATTTGCTTTAATAAATGAGTAAGCTGCTCTTTCTCTTCGTTCGTAATAAATGAAAGGTTTTCTGAAATTGTTTCAACATGTTTTGGGAAGATCTCATCAAAAAGGGCTTTTCCTTCCTCGGTCAGAACGACAGTAGATGCCCGTCTGTCATTAGGGTTTAGCTCTCTTTTCACGAACCCTTTCTTTTCTAACTTATCTACGACATAGGTGATACTTCCACTAGGAATAGAGAGTGTCTCACTAATTTTTTGAACAGGATGAGGGCCTTTATTGTAGAGCAATTCAAGAATCATAAAATTCTCTATACTAATTCCGTGTCCTTTTATATCTTTTATGACATGATCAAAAATAACTTTACTTGCCTTCATCCAGACTCGGTAAAGCCGTAAATCAATCCGGCTTTGTTCATCTCCTTGATACATTCAACGAACCTCCTATTACGATAACTTTAAAATGACCATTTAAGTTATCTTGGTTTTCTGTATAGAGGATAATCTACTTCAACTGGCACCTCAATGAGAAATATTCGAAGGTCTTGGTCTGCAGCCTGAATGGCTATTTCTCCAGCCTGACCTGACTGCACGATCACAAAATCTTTATGTGCAAAATGGGCTGGTGCATGTGTGTCTAATGAAAAAGCGCCATTGCCTCTGATCGCTAAAGCAGCTAATGTCCGATTAGGTGAAAGAGCATATTTATAAGCTGCACCATTTCTAATTTCAACATCGTACATTTTAGCATCTGTCACGAGATTGATTGGTGAGTGTTCACCTAGTATCGTTTTAACCATTACACCGTTTTCTGAAGTAACTATGAAATCTTCATGAACGTATTTTGAGTAAGTAGGTGTTCGCTTTATGGCTTGACTTAAATGCGGCTCCAGCCAAATTTGAAACCCTTCATACGGCTCAAGAATAGATTCGGCATGATGCACACCTGAGCCAGTTTGCATCACTTGAACACCACCAGCACCTACTTCGCTAGTCGTACCAAGCGTATCCTGGTGACGACCTCTCCCCTTAATGACATAGGTTAATATCTCAAACCCCTGGTGGGGATGAAAGCCAATACCGCCTTCGCCTGTAGATTTTGCCCATGCCCAGTAAAATAATGGTCCCAGCCTATTTATTAGTGATCCTTCGCCAGAAAAACCAATCGGTTTTTGTTCTGTTATTTTTCCGTTATCGAATTCGCCATATGCCTGATCCTGCGGTTTAATCATTTTAATTTCCATGTTAATCCCCTCCTTTGTGTCAATAGGCTTAAATCAATGATCCAAAATTGATAAGTAATACAATGAGTCCAAGAATGAATAAAACGATCGGCATCATCATTTTGTTTGCAGGATCTTTCACTTTAATGTGTGTAAGAATAGCTCCCGCCATTGTTGCAACGATTAACAAACCACCCCATGCAGCCAGTTGAGTATTCCAAATGCCCAAAATGACTAATGCTGCCGCAATAATTTCAATCAGACCTGTAAATACCCTAAAACCTCCTGGAAGTCCATAACGCCCAAATTCATCTACCATTTGTTTGGAACCGAACTTCATAAAGCCAAACATTAGGAATCCTAATCCTAATAGGACTTGGAGAATGATCGACAAAATACTCATTAATTTTCTCTCCCTTTTTCGTCGTGCATTTTATCCTAATATTATTTATACTAACATTAGGATTAAATTTATCCTAACTATAGGATATTATTTTGTCAATAACATCTTAAATTTACTTTTTGAAAAGATTTTAGTCAGCTACTATCCCTAGAGAAAAAACAGGCGTCATGCTTTCATTAACAAGGGATGACGCCTGCTTTGGTTTGGATGCCGGTCTTTGAATGCAACATATTGGATCTTTATATTATATTTAATGTAACAAAATGAACGAAAAAGGAGGGATTTTTATGGTTGCCAGCAAGAGCAAAACAGCGTGATCCGATCTGAAGATTCTCTACCATAAAAAGTTTGTGAAATAATGTACTTAAAGTAACGGGGGCAAGAGTTTAAAAACCGGCTGCTGTTCCAGCCGGTCTTTTTTCTTCTTTAACTAAAGAGCAGGCTAGTGAAAAAAGAAAGAATAAAATGTAGTTGTATTCGAAAAGAAAAATGAATAACTTATATACATTCCACACATTGTCAATCCTGTATGTTATACTGTAAACAAACCTTTGAAGCTTTAAATCTTTTTCTATTACCTGTACCATCTCCCTACTCGAACGTTGAGTAGGGTTTTTTGTTGAGTATTTTATACAGAGAACATAAAAAAACAGGCCCTATATAAAGAGCCTGTTTGTATAAACGATTTAAGATTAAGCAGCTTTTTGAACGTTAGTTGCTTGAGCTCCACGAGCACCTTGCTCAACGTCAAACGTTACTTTTTGACCTTCGTCTAAAGATTTGAAACCGTCACTTTGGATTGCAGAGAAGTGGACGAATACATCGTCTCCATTTTCACGTTCGATAAAGCCAAAACCTTTTTCTGCATTAAACCATTTAACTGTACCTTTTTCCATTTTTGTTGCCTCCTAGTGCGTTACCACACATTGTATTACTATCCCTGCTCAAAGTATTTATCAAGACGAAAAGTCGATATTCATACTATCCTTTACACCGAACAAAAATAATTCTTCTTTATCATAGCAGGAAACGGAAATAATTGCAAATTAATATTATATTTAGCCATGGCATTATTTGTTAGTTCCGCCCCATGCAAGTTGGGGGAAACTTGCTATGGAAAAGGCAAAAGAACGTTACCCTAATTCTCAAGTTTATGATTATTTACATGTAGGAAGAGAAAAGCGCCTGAATTCTTCAGTTGAAACGTTCAAATTATGGATAAAGGAAAACAATAGAAAGTTTGAAGTGCTTGGTGAACCTCTCCACCTAAATCAAAGATTTTGATGGAGCATCCCTTATCTTGAATACAGTACAGCATCAGCGGATTAAGCTTCCTCCGGAAGCCCGAGTGCACGATGGAGACTAATGAACGAAGACAAGGTCTGTGATGTTCTTATTGCCAGCTCAGGAACTTTTGCCTGAAGAGACAACCATTTCGTTTCCGAAGTGGATTTTTGAAAAACCCGAATAAAATAACGGGCTCCGATATTATAAGAAGCGGATAAATCCGCATGATAGACTTTGCCGGTTGAAAATACGGCAAGATCTTTTTGGGGGTTCCGTTCTACTTTTCCAGAGCCGTCGAACGCCAGAGCACTGGTGTTTCGCGGATTGATCCGGGAAATGCGCATACCCAGGCAGTGCGCCATTTCTTCCACTTTGTTCTGAATACCTATTTTCCGCCACCTGTGAAGCTTGAAACGAAGTTTCCTGGCTCCATAAAACCCCTTTGGGATTTTCATTCTTCCCAAGTACTCGAATACGATAACGTCACAGCCATGTTTTGCCGCGAACTTTACAATTTCATGGCTTGTGTGGCGGACAATATGCTGCTGGTACCCATTGATCTGCCGCCAAAAATTCGGTGCATGAATACGGCCGCTTACCCGCTGGGCTTTCCGCAGTTTGTTCGTTAGCGTCTGCAGACGGTCTTTTTCTTTAGGCTGGTCAATAAATGTCCGGCCTAAGACAGTGCCTTTTGCATCGATAATTGAACAAACGGCAGAATTCGTCAGTCCGAGATCTACCGCACACACTTTTTGTTCTTGAATAGGCGTTTTTGTTAAAGCAACTTTGTTTTCATAGCTGACGGAGAGAAAGAATTTCTTTCCCCGCTTAATCAGCTTAGGATTGTTCTCTTTCCACTCCCAAACACCGCGTTTATAAAGGTCCTGCCCTTTAAATTCGATATCTGTCCATACCCAGTCATTCTGGTGGAACACCTTGATTTGCGCAGTCGTATCAGATGTTCTATTGAACATATTCCCTCGATAAAAAACAGGGAATTCTTTATGTTCTGCCTGCAGGCGCGGAGGCTGTTTCTTAAATCTTTTTCCTTCGGAAAGAGCATACTTCTGCTCTTCTTCCCAGTTTTGGTAGTTAGAGCGGAAGCTCTTTACTTTGCCGAAAGCAGACGCGATGGCACTTCTGCGGAAATAGGAAGGAAACTTGTAAAAACGCTCGTTAAACCCTTTGTATTTTGGAAGAGGGTTTGACTTGGTTGCGTGAATCAGTTTTTCCACTGCCGGCACAATCGACTTTGTTGTCAGGCGTTCAATATCATCAAATTCTTTGTCAATGACCTCAATTATATAAGCCAAAGCGTCATTGTAAATATCCAGCGTAGCATGGAAGATTTCCGTCTGGTTTGTAATTTTGTGCAGCAGCGACTTCGCAACTTTCATGATCAAACCCTCCTTTCCATTTTGTAGTCCTTATGATAGGTTGATCGTATCAAAGTGGAAATCAATTGTAAAACGAAAAGGGAATCAATATGAATGATGATAAGCAAGAAGAGGCAATGGGTCTAATATAAAAATATATAGCAGAATAGGAAGAATTAAGACCTTAGCGCCTAACCCCCGCTAAATCGGAGATTTTGAAGGGGAATGCGGTGCTAATTTTTTGTTCAACTATTTAGCAATGGCCTTACTAAAAAGTCATTTACCCTCCTCTTTAAAAAGAAGAGAAGGGTAAATGACTATATGCAAGAAAGCTCCATACTTTAAGAAGCAGGTAAAACGCTCATTCACGTGCTTTCTCAAAATTAAAAATAAGCTGGAGTGTTTCCATAATGCCTTTAGCGTAAGGAGAAGCAGTCACGTTAGAATGTAATTGTTTCGCTTCCGGTGTCGCATTTTTCACTAGATAACCATGCTGGACAGCTTTTAGCATATTAATATCATTTCCGCTGTCCCCAAATGCAATCGTCCATCTGATCGGCACATTATAATAATTGCTCATAAACTGAACCACTTCACTCTTGCCGGTACCAAGCGGGATAAAATCAACGTCAAAAGCATTTTCCGGATCGCCGGCTTTCGGATTGCATCGGTTAATATTCAAGCCAATCCCATTAATTCGGGCCAAATGCTTGATAATACTTAGATCGTACCGGCTTCTCGTTTCAGAACTTATAAAATAATAGTAGTTCCATTTGTACTTTTTTTGTCCGAACTGCGTCTGCTCGATCAGCTTAATTCCATATTGATGAAAAAGCTCACGCTCAAGCTCCACTATTTTCTTCCCGGAAAAGCCGGATTTTCTGATCTTTTTTTCCCACGACGAGTTGCTTTTTAACTGCCCTTGCTTATTAACCTCATACAGTTCTGTTCCAAGGTTACCTGCAATAAAGTGGGGGCTAAACGTCATTCGAGCTCGCTCCATCTTTTGAATAACTTCCGGTAGTCCGCTGCCCGTCACCCAGATAATTTTAATAAACTGCTCGCGTGCAAGCTCCTCAAGATACTCCTCCAGCTCGTAGACGTGTTCCAGTAGTTCCTGTGTACATGCATGCGGATAATACGTTTCATCAAAGTCAAAAAACAGGAGATGATCTGTTCTCTCATGGCCTGTAAAAGATCCTTTTACTCTCATACTTGACACTCCTTTCTACTCACTGTTAAAAAGATAATAAATGGGATCGATCCCATGTCAATACTTTATTTGAGGTGTTTTATGGTTAACATTTATGATATTGCCCGTCTAAGCGGCGTCTCAAAGTCAACGGTTTCAAGAGTAATCGCCAACCAACCGTATGTTTCAGAGGAAAAAAAGAACAAAGTAAATAAAGTGATAGAAGAGCTGAATTATAAACCTAATTCTCTCGCCAGGCAGTTCCGCAAAAAACAAACAAACTGTATCGGTATCCTTGTTCCCGATCTGGATCATCCGTATTTCAGCCAGCTGGTTGGCATGCTGTCACTGCGATGTCATGAAAAAGGATTTAAGCCTGTTGTGTATCAGACTTTTTTCAACGAGGAATTAGAAAAGGAGGTTTATGCAAAGCTTCAAAACAGAGAAATGGATGGGCTTATTTTAACCTCCACCCTTCTGACGGAAGAGGAGCTCTCCACGTACGTTGAGAATCATTTCGTAGCAGCCTGTAATGAAGATTTTGAGGGTAAGTACTTTAGTGTATTTTGCTTGAACGAGGAAAAAGCCATTTTTGATGCGACGATGTATCTTTTGAATAAAGGAGTCACAACGCTTGGGTTTTGTTCAGACAACTTACATACTCCTTCACAGCAAGCAAGGTTGAGAGGATTTATTTCAGCCCATGAGCAAAAAGGAATCGACTACAATGAAAACCTTGTGTTCAAACAAATCGCGACAATAGAAGATGGCATTCAATTAGGCCAATCTTTGTTTGAAGGTCCAGTGAGAATAGAAGGAATAATCGCCGGAAGTGATTTTGTGGCAGCTGGTATGCTTAAATCGTCCGCTGAAATGCATATACGTGTCCCAGCTAATTTCTCAATCATTGGGTTTGACGACCATCCGATCTCATTGGTCTCAACTCCTCCGCTTACAACAATTTGTAATCAGATGCAGGAGATGGGAAACGATTTGATCGACTGTATAACAAAAATGATTAAAGATCAGCAAGCCATTTACACGAAGAAAGTGTATGAAGGAAAGCTCATTCTCAGACAATCCACCTAGTTACCTGCATTTATTCGATTGATTACTAAAAGATTTTTTCTACACCCTAAACAAGGCGTTGACAGACTGTAGACAAAGTGGTTTTCAAATCTCCGATTTGAGGCCGCTTTGTCTTTTTTATTCATTTTAGCAGCTCTGTTCAAGCTGGCTGCACGGGTTTCCACGACCAGCTGGCCAGCTTTTTAAGGTTCATGGCAACGAAAGTAAGCATCGCCTGCATGGATAATTTCCCCAGACCCCTGAGGGTTGTCCATCGCATGCCATGCTTCTCTTTCGCATCCTTTTCACCTCTGATATTAACTATTATATTTTCTTAGGTTTGTATATTTATCAAGGAATTATATTATTAAGTTGCCGTTGCCCGGAAATTTAAATTTTATTTCTGATTATACATTGTATTGAAAAAGCCAACACGAAAGGAATCGTATGGACTCTCATTTTAACTGCCTCTTTGTTTTAATCATTACGGATAAATAAAAATAAATATGATAAATATTTAAAATAAAACAATAAAATTGTATATAATTATTTAAAATGATAAAATTATATTAATCAATAACATACAGAACAAAAAAATACATATTTAATTATTAGAATGAGAGAAGGAAAACATCAACATACATATGCTTCATGAAACAAGAAGAGATAAAGAAAAGAAACGGATGGACTCTTCCTTGAATATTTCAGTACGAGGAATGGGAAAAGGATGAAGCAGCATCCAGTCGTCAAAGTGCTCTTTTCGGATGGCCGCTGGCAGTTTGCGTTTTTTTTCTATAGGAAGTGTTGGTGAACCAATTTGGGAAGGAACATCATTTCACGATCAAGGAAGTTTTACTAGAAATGATTAGTGAAGTTGATTAACGCATGTTATTTGCGTAAACCTGTGTGGAAATTCGCTTAAATTAAAAAAACAGCCAGGCGAGTACCTGACTGCAAGAAACGTTTCGTCGTAGGAGTTGGGATGTAAATGCGAAACAGTACCAGTATAAACAGAAGAAAATTTTTTTATACCGTGAACATGCTCGAGCTTGTAAGTAACAATTCTAACCAGTAGTTGGCCGTAACTGTAACTGTTAACGAACCACATCTACAAAAAATAAAGTGGTTAGGCAAATGAAACATACTGGCTATTGTTCTTGCCGTTCGCAAAGTTCGATTGCTCTCTGTAAGAGTTGGATATCTATTTGGATTTGCTTTTTAAGAGTAATGTCTGGGCACCGCCTATGTTCGTCAGCTAAGAGGCATAATTCATTAGAAAAGATATTTACTACTTCTTTCATAGCAATAGCTCCGCTCTATAAGGGGGTAGTTGTTAATCTTTCTTGCAAAAGCAGCCATTAAAAAAACGGGAATGTATCCCGTTTTAGCTGAAGTATCTGAGATGTCATTCTAATGTTTATATACCCGATTTTTAGAAAAATATGCCAAAAAAAGAGCCCAAGAACCAAAGGATCTTCGGGAAAAAAGATGAGTTAACGTTAGATGGGGGTAGTACTTGATACTTTACTGATAATACCCCACAGAGCTGGAAAGCAAACCAATATTTCTCCTTGAAAAGCGGAACAGCCGTTTTATCAGCTATTCCGCTTTGGGAAGGACCTGATTGTATAGCTACCCGTTATAGGAACTTTCAAACAAATCAACGGCTGCTTGCGAATTTTACAATGATAAAGTGAGTTGAAAAGATACGTTTTAATCAACCATACGTCTATAAAGGTAAATTGTATTTTTGAAAGGATCTGTCAAACCCATGCAAACAAACCAAGAGAAATACTATTCAACAAAGGAAGTCGCAGAGATGATTGGCCGCTCTGTTTCTACAGTCCATGCTTATGTCCAAGAAGGAAAGCTAAAATCTGTGAAAGATCCGTGGGGAGGTCATCAAGGGCTTCTTTTTTCTAAGGAAGCAATTGAACAGCTCATTGAAATCATGCCGAAAACTCCGGAAGGTTTAACATTGAACCAAGCGGCGGAGTATCTGCAGACAAACCGGAATTTTATTGCCGCTTATATTAAAGAAGGGATTCTTCCTGCTTCTGAAGGACAAGTAAAAGGGCGAACAATTCCCCTTATTCAAGAAAGCGATCTAAAAGAATTCAGTGAGCTGCACGAAAAGAAAATCTGGGAAGACCGGCTTTCACAGCGGCAATACTACAACAAAAAAGCGAAAGAAGCCGTGTATCAGCGCTTTTCTTCTCCTTCCATTCCAGAAGCAAGACTGATGCGCAAAGGTTTAGGGGACTGGTACTTTATCGTGCCGGGAACGGATGACACTTTTAGCTATATGGAGGGCATTTATACACATAGGTTAACACCTGACTATTCCATTGAGATGGGTAAACGCAGCACGAAGCCTGGATATGCGGTGCTCAATCTGCCGGCAGTTTATTCCCTCACCTACCAAGTGATGGATCTACTTCATCAGCAGGTTCCGGTGGCCAACCTATATATGGAACGGTTAAAGGACCGCTGGATCATCCATATGAAAGATGCCCGATTAAATGGTGTCTCTGCTGAATTAGCCGATTTTATTAAACGTTCAGCTAAACAAGGGCGCGTTCGGTATGTTCCGGAATATGAGGCGCTCAGCATTGAATCGGAGGAGGAATTGCTGTCGGTTTCCTTGTCCGTGGATATTAAGGACTGGCTTCGGAAGAAAGGTGAACAGACAGGCAAGAGTATGCAGGATATTGCCGCAGAGATCTTGGAAGAAGTATATCAACGGGAAAGAAACTGAATTCAATCGGTGACAAGAAAGAGGAACAACTAATGTTTAAAATTAAAACCTTTTTAGAAAAACACTCATATGAACGTGCAAACTTAAGCAGTATTGGGAATACAAGAGAAGATTATATTGGATTAGAGGAATCATCCAAGTTAAAGGATTACTTTATTTATAGAGACTTTACTCCTGAATATATTCAGATGCTCGTGACCATTCAATACAAGGATAAAATAGTAGTAGGAATCGACGGATTAAATGGGTTAGATTTGTGGGAGCAAACTTATTTAACTGCGATTAAACAATATCTAGAAGCACGAAATGCTGAAACTATGTATGGTATTGATCCCGTAACACTGAAATTACAATCAATAGATAACACATTCTTGCACTTTATCGTTAAAAGCGATTGGGAACCAAAAGATGTTTATGCTGAAGGTGTACTTCCTGAAAAAGAATTTTTGGAAGCTTTGTTAATGGAAGCGGAGCATTTTTGGCAAGTGCTGCTTGAGCACAAAGTATTTGAAGGAGAAAATAAACGTGAAGATACCCCGAGTGACTATCCAGCACAAATGATAAAAGAAGTGAAAAAACTTCAAGAACAAGTTAAATTAATATAATAAAAAGAGAACGCTATGTTAAAGACATCTAAATATTAAGAGTAAAGATAGTAAGGTTTGAATATTCCTACTATCTTTTTGGTTCTGGTGCAAAGATTAGATTTGTTAAAAAAGCATATAGATTTCCTAACTGAATTTCTTCTTAAGCAGCGATTCCAAATAGTTTATGGATGATTTTCACTTGATTTTGGGCAGACTTGTCCTGTAAAACAAGTTGCCCTTTTTTAACCATACGTATCGCTTCTATTCCAGAAATCACGGCCTTTGCTGTTCGAAAGGATTTGAACCCTAACATCGTACGAACTCGCTTCTTGATAAACCGATGATCTTGTTCGACAATATTATTGAGATATTTAACTTGTCTTATTTGAATGCCTTCAGGAATCTTTTTCTCCTGTTTCAGTTGTTGAATGGCGACTGGATAGGCTGGGTTCTTATCAACTGTTATGACACGAGGCTTCGAAACATGAAAAGACCGCAAGGCTTTCTTGAAAAAGCGCTTTGCAGCCTTTTGATCTCTTGTTTTGCTTAGGTAAAAATCGATTGTGTTTCCTTCGGAATCCACTGCACGATACAGATACATCCATTGTCCTTTTACCTTGATATACGTTTCATCCACTCTCCACGAGTCATTGGTTTGTTTGAGATGACGACGGATCCGTTTGTCTAATTCAGGACCATACTGATGAACCCAACGCATGATCGTTGTATGAGCAGCGAATAGCCCCCGTTCTTCCATCATTTCCACTAAATCACGAAAACTGAGGCTATACCGTAGGTACCATCTTACCGTTAACAAAATAATGTCAGGCTGATAATGTTTCCATTTGAACAAATCTTCCTTTTCCATACCGATCACACACCTTTTTTAAGAGTAATAGTATCAGTATGTCCATGATTTAGAGCTTACTTGCAACTGTCTTGAAGTTTTTGCACCAGAACCCCCGCTAGCATATTAAATATTCTTTTAATGCTTGCTGCAGTGTGCCTAGTGTTTTTATATTTGGATCAAATGAGAGTCCCGTATGGATCATTTTTCGCACTACTTCTGCTCTCAATCCTGTAATAACCGTATTACATCCCATCAGGGAAGCACCATCAATAATTTTCGTTAAGTGATCAATGACCTGGGGTTCCATATCTGCAATTCCTGATAAATCCATAATCAAAGCCTGGATATGTGATGCCTCAATTTCGGTTAAAATCTTTTCCTCAAGAATAGATGTTCGAAACGTATCAACCGAACCAATCACAGGCAGGATACAGACAGAAGTGTTGATTGGGATAATAGGAACGGATAGATTTTCAACCAGCTTCCTTTGAGCTTTAATCAGAGAATCCTTATATGTAGAGTAACTAATAAAAAAGGCGTTTAGAAACGTATCAACTTGATTATTGATTTCTTTCTCCAAACGGAAGAAGTTAGACGTTACCTGTTCATTTGTCAAATCATTATACTGTTCTATGAAATTCCATATCGTTCTGCGGATGGCCTGCACCCACTCTAATTTGAAGGATAGGTCAATGGAATGAGTGGCCCATGCTATACCTTCCTGTTTTGCAAACAATTTAAGTTCTTTTTCTTGTCTATCGATAATATAAACAACCAGCTTATGGGCATTAGTGACAAGGTCAATATTGCCGATGGATAGAATTTCATCAATTTTGTCTTTTACATTTACAGCCTCTTTTAATAACTTCTGTTCAAATTTCTGGCTGTTTTTTCCGAAAAATTCTTTTAGTTTAAATGAATAACTAAATGCTTCGCCCATTTTGCTTTCCCCCTCTGTAGGTTGTTTCAAAAAAATATTGCTAATTTCTATTAAATCACAATACTAAGAAAATTAATATTTCATACCTCGATAGATTTTACCTTATGGAGTGTAGTATTAGTGTTTAACTGCTTTTTGTTCTTCAACTAATGGGAATGGGATGTTTAAGTTAAAGAAGGGGTAAAGCAAAGGGCCAAGAAATCGCGCCTCTTTTTCTTTTGATAAATTACTAACACTGTTGTTCAGCTGAGTTTAAATATTAAAAGTACAACAACTCAAATTGTTACTCAACAGTACGTCTAAAAAGGGAAATTGTATTTTTGAACAAAAAATTAACGCCGCATTCCCCTTCAAAATCTTCGATTTAGTGGGGGTGGGGGTTAGGCGCTAATTTTTTGTTCAATCACATGGGCTTTCAAGCAAAGAAGCATTGCGTTATAGTGAAGAGTTAAATAAGTTAATTATCCATGCCCAGCTCCAAAATCGAAAAGTTCCTTGTCGCACTTAACAAGGCTGCCTCAACTTTACATATTAATTTAAACAGTCAGATTCATTCGCTTGGCTGCTTTTTTGTTTTCAATTTCTATCACGCATATTCTTTCTTTTGACACTCCCACGGCTAAAGCCGCAAGCCCTTCACCTTGCGGTGAAACGGGTGGGATTCTGAAGTGCGAATGCGTTCACTGTCCATTTCTGTTTAGAACTCGCCTTCAGTTAAGGGCGGTGTCATCAGCCCGTCCCGCTTCGTTTTGTATGCCTTCGGCATACATGTACCTTACAGGCGGTCCTGCTGTTACCACAGGACTAGGTTAAGCTGCTTGCTTGTTTTTCTTTTTTGAAAGGCCGCTGATGGCTTTCGAAATATTAATGGCCGCATTTGCATCAGCATGAAGTGTATACTGACATTTGACACACGCAAACGTGTGTCTTTTTCTATTCTTTTTGTCTACATGGCCACATTTACATGTTTGAGAGGTATGATGTGGATTCACATATTCAACTTGAATCCCTGCCATTTTGGCTTTGTATTCAATAAACTGCTGAAGCTGATAATGTGTCCAAGAGTGCAGATTTCTGCCTGCGTCTTTTTTTGATTTGGCTTTATACGGCGAATGCCTGTCAAATCTTCCATTCGAATGCAGCGAACACCGTTCTCTGCAGCGAAATGAACGATTTGTCGGCTTATTTTATGGTTCAGATTTTTCATCCATTGGGATTCTTTATTTTTAGAGGCTTTAATAACAGAAAGAAGCTTATTTCTTCCTAAGGTTTTTCTCCTTGAAGAGAATGTTCTTCGAATAAAAGCAGCCTCATTTCCTTTGAAAAACAATGAATTTGTCCCTATTGAAGCAACAGCTAAATAATTTAGCCCTACGTCTACACCCATCACTTTAGAAGAAGAGGAAACAACCTTCGGTTCAAAAGAAATTGCCACAGACATATACCATTTCCCTTTTTTCTCATAAAGCTTGCCGGCACCCAATTTTGCTTCGCCGGACAATATTTTATCAAGCCAATGCTGCTGATAGAGCTCTGCCACAACGGGAACACCGACTCGTTTCTCTAATGTAGGAAAAGAGAGTTTGTATAAACCGTTTTCTTTTTCAACTTTTAAATTTTGGTTGTTAAAAGTACACCAAAAACGGCGAAAGGTTTTTGCTTTTTGATTTTTCTTTTGTGACTTCACTTCCCGGATGGTTTGGTTGACAATGGCCGAAGGCAATTTGTCCGCAGAAAAAGTTTGTAGACCTTCGAAGTGGCTTTTGAAAGTTCATCATACTGAAGAAGCCAATTGGAAAAGCCGGTGTTTAATTCGGTCATTTTGCAGTAAATCTGTTCTTTTGCATGGGTTGTCTTCATTAGTTCCAGCTTTAAAGAAATTGTTTCCATCCAATTCCTTCTTTCCGAAAAATTAGGTTGTACCAATTATACCAAACAAACGTTTTGTATACAAAAGAGATAAGCTAAAAGAAAAAAATCGAACCTTTGACATGTCTGAAGACATGCCCGGTTCGACCTCGCTATCATCCCACACCTGAAGGAGGGGGCTTTCCCGCTCGTAAGGTCTGTAATGAAATACACTTTATCAATGCTTACTCCAAGCAGGAACCTCTGTTCACTATGCTAACTCTAAACCCGGGCGTATCTCTGGATTTTTTTACGCAAATCCCAGGACTTCTTCGCTTCCTCTGCTGAGTAGTTTTTAATATCCATGCTGTCACATTCACATTCTCGCAAAACAAAACTTATTTGTTTCAGCTGGACTTTTTTCTAAGCCCTGCATATCTAGCTACGATTAGTGCTCCCGTTAAACCAGCCAACATATCTTTCATCGTATCCTTATTGCTTTCTCCTTGCAAAAAACCTATAACAGTCCCGGCAAACTCAGCGCTTTCCCACAGAACACTGATCGTTACTGAAAATGATAAAGCAAACAAAAAGATCATCCATCGCGAAACTCCTCTTTGTAACCTCTTTGGCAGAAGAAAATTGTAAATCGCTGTGCCAATGAAGCCTGAAAAGGAACCACCAAAGAAATGAAGCATTGTATCCCACCATAAAAAGCGATCATAAAATTTTAAGACGGCTCCCAAAAAAAGCGTAATAAATAAGAAAAGATAGTAGCTGATAATCAAAGGCAGGTTAAAAGGATGCTTTTTTAAAAATAAAAGGAAAATAGGCAGCGCACTGCAAAAAATCATACCAAGTCCGGCCGGCCAGGTAGAGAAATTTCCATTTAACATGTCTCGAATCACCACTACTGTTACTAGGACAGCAAATGTGATACTTAGAAACAAAATAACTTTCTTTTTCAAGCCATCACCATCTAAAAAGTTTTTGTTAGTATGTCCTATAAAGGCCGTCTCAACTCGATAATTAGAGCAGCTGCCCTTTTATGCAAATCCCCAATGCTTTTTGCATTCCTTCAGCCAGCCTGCCGGCAAATAAGGATAACGTTCGATAATATGCTGATCTGTCAGTCCTTGTTTCATAAAAGCATCAATTTGCCCTTTATTTGATCTGTCAGCAAGTACGGGCTCATTATTTTATTTTTTGCGTTAGAAAAGTGTTCGGAATCTTTTTCTTCTGCTTTTTTGAGGTAATCCGGCCGCTTTCCCGCAATCCGTTCTTCTCAATAAGCATCCATTTTTTCCTTTGGCCATGTCTGCGTTTCAACAGCATTTCGATAAGTCATGTTATTACCTACGTATTTTTTGTATAAGCATTTCTCAAACGGTTTATACTGGTATTAATCCTTTCAACTTCATACGGCTAAGAATCGCCTTCGTGTCTACAGTCAGGTTCTTGCCTGGCTGTTTTTTGTTCAAAGTTGATTAGTTTGTTTATTTGTAATTAAAATGGAAATGAATCAAGCAACCACTCCCTAGTGGTTTAGGCTTGTCTGTCTGAGAGTATTTGCTTTCAGGCTTATTTGTTTTCGACAAACTGTTAACTTACTTATGAGATTTTCATGAATAATTTCTCTAAAAACGGTCATCCTCATGCTAGTGAAATCTTTAGGAGGGGTTATTATTTTTTATTCACTCTTTTTACTTTTATATTTTGTGAATACATTAATTGTTCTAGCTTGGCTTCTATTTCAATATCAGGGTTACAGGTCTAACAGTAAACTTAACAGGCCTACGCCAGAAGATGAGAACAATGAGTTGAAAGATAAATGATGCCCTGCCTCTTTTACTGTTTCAATTTACTACTTATTAAAGTCTGCATTATATGGAATACAGGCATACGCTGAACTCGAGATTTATCTGTATTAAATTTTCTCAAACGATTCATAATAGTAACGCCAACTTCGATGCTAACTCCAAAGAAGCCCATGATTTTTGCAGTCAGGCCCCCTCGCCTGGCTGCTTTTTGTTTTATTTGCATAAAAGGCTCTACAATAACGTATAATAGTTATGCTTTATACAGTTTAGATTTTGCTTCTTAGGATGCATATGTCACATATGAAAAGTCACCCCTATTATTTGCAGTCAGTCGCCACCTGGCTGTCTTTTTTATGCAAATCCCCACCGCTTCTTTGCCTCCTGCAGCCACCCTATCGGCAAATGAGGATAACGGTTAATAATGTTTTCTTCGGTTAATCCTTGTTTAAGATATCGTTCGTATTGTTGCTTATTTGGTCTTGTCAGACACAGCTCATTTCTTTTGCGTTCACCATTTTTAGAAAAACGAAGAGCATCATTTTGTTCTGCTTTTTTCACATAAACCGGCCTCTTTGATTCAAACTTTTCTTTACAATAGGTTTTAGCTTCTTCTGGTGTCCATTGCTGTTTAATGACTGCTCCACGGTATCCCATTGTTGTTTTCTCCCTATCAATTCTTTAAACCATTGCTCATCCTTTGTTAAAAGTGCCAGGTCAATGAGTGCTGACTTATCCTGATGCTTGTCCCAAAAATCATCAATTGGTTCTAATTGCTCTTCTGTAAAGATGCCGGGTACTGGTTTTCTAAACTCAAATTCACCGTCTTTGATCCGTATTACTTTTGTGAGTTCGATCTCATATCCTTGAAACCCGCTTTGCACAATACTGCTCACATAACCAATTACCGTCATACCGCCAATTTGTACTTTCCTCCACTCTCCTACTTTCAACAAAGTTTTCACCCCCCTAGTTTTCTTACTTTCTTTATTTCACTTTTTCTCTGAATTTATTCCTTCTAAAAAATTAAGATACAAGAATATTCTTAACTGGGAACGCTTGTATAATTTGCTATCAGAAGTATTCGGAATAAGATAGAGTGGAGCTTTACCTAATCTCCCACCCTCGCCAAGGCTGCCACCCCTTTTATTTTATTTTTTGGACGTACTGTTGAGTAAAAAGTACTAAAATGTGTTATTCTAGAATGATAGGCATCTATTGGATTCTTTGAGACTTTTCTTAGTCACTTTCCTTTGATGGGAAAGGGGGTGATGAAATGTCCCTTGAAAGTATAAAGATGATGTTAGAGTTTATGCAGCATCATAGGAATACTGAAATCATTTATACTTTCAAAAATAACAACCATCCTGTAGCTTTAGTTTGCTTGAAAAACATTGGTATAATACAAATTGTATTTTCTCAACTGCCACATGAAATCAGCTACTACCATGATGTAGATGAAGCTGCATCTGTTATCGACAAACTAATAAATTAAAAGCTTTTTATATTAACTCCTTTGAAATTTCAGAGGAGTTTTTTAAATGCACAGTTTCGGTCAATTATTGAGGAGATCAAAGCTCCTCCCGCTTTGATCAAGCCGCGCCGTCCTGCTCCTTCATCTTTTGGCAGATATTCCTCTTCGAACTACTCTCCCAGTGTGATCAACAAGGTTTTCCATCTAAAAAAAGCCATTTTAGGTCTCCTTTTTCATAAACAAAAACGTTTATTCCCCCAAAAATTGGGTAACTTAAAATCGCGATATTTGTGTGTCTGGAGGTTTTCTCAATATGTCTTCAAATGAACTCTTTTTATGGTTATTTTTATCAATTTTAGAACTCGTTCTTATCTTTCCAATCATTTTAAGAATGATGAAGTTACAAGGCTTTTCGGAATCAAAAAATAAATTTTTGGATAAGAACATTCAAAAGCTTGAAAAAAAAGATAAATCATCTGATTAGGGTGCGTTCATATTTGTTTTACTTCTTAAACAGAAAAATGTACGAAATTGAACTTACTTTCCCATATTCATCAATTTTTTTGCATATTTCTCTACAACCACTGTTAAGAAGAAAGTACCCTCTGTACTAATTAATACCGTCCTGCTCGTCTCCTTTTTAAAATAACCCTTCATACAAATCCCAAACGCTTCTTTGCCGCCTGCAACCACCCTACCGGCAGATGAGGATATCGATTAATAATGTTTTCTTCAGTTAAACCCTGTTTCAGATACCGTTCGTATTGCTGCTTGTTTGGCCTTGTCAGGCACAGATCATTTCTTTTGCGCTCACCATTTTTCGAAAATCGCAGGGCATCTTCTTCCTCCGCCTTCTTTACAAATGTCGGACGCTTTGATTCAAATTTTTTTTCACAATAAGCTTGTACTTCTTCTGGGGTCCATTGTTGCACTATTACTGCTCCACGGTATGCCATTTTTGTTCTCCTCCCATCAATTCTTCAAACCACTGCTTATCGCCTGTTTGTAGCGCCAAATCAATCATTAACTGGCTTATTTCCATATGATCTTCTGGAGGCATTGTTATACCAGTCGCACTGACAAGGCTCTTATGGCATGTCGCTGGTAAAGGCTCGATCCAGACTGGCTGCCTTTTCGCTGATCTAGCGATTCTTGTTATATGGACTGTGTCACCATCAGATGAGAAGCTATCAATATAGCTGAGATACCAATTACGACCGACTCCTGCTAAAACCCAATCCCCCACTTGCATAGCAGCAACCCCCTTATTCAGTTTTTTAAGCGAACTACTGATTTATTTAATAAATAATTATCGTGAAAACAGCCATTATGTTAATAAAGAAACTTTTCGGGGGTGATTATTATCTTTACTCAAAACACTTTTTTTCTTTTGTTTTTTATTGTTTCTCTTGCTGCTATAACTTGGCTTGTATATCAAGGTTTCAGTCCCAACAGCAAACTTAATAGACCTGAACCAAAAGATGAGAGCAATCAATCGGAAGGTAACCAATCGAAAAAGCAGTAATTCATGCTTCCTGTACTGGTCAGGAGAGAAAGTCCCTTAAGCAGTTCCGTCCTGCTCGTCTCTTTTTCAAAACAATCCTTCATACTAATTCCTAGCTCTTATCAAAGCGATCACCTCTTTTTCTATTTTTAAATGTCTCTGCCGAATAAGTGTGAATTTCTACTTAATAGGGTATATATTTTCCTAGATTCTCTCGTTTGATCCTTTACACGAATTTTTCTCCACTCCTATACAGGACATAGAGAAATTTTGGTGGGAGGTGATGAAATGAGAAGAATCCAAGGAGTACAAAAACTAATTTCCTATCTGGATTCAGTAAAATATCCACTTGCTGAGGAGAAAATTTATGATCTAATCAAAAACAAGAAGCTTCCTCATAAAAAACTCATTAACAACATCATTATTTTTGATTTAGATCAAATTGACTGGTGGATAAAACAAAATCGATTAGAAAGTTAGTTTTGGGCCCCGCTTTAAAAGCGGGGCTCTACTATTTTCTAAGTAATAACTCTTATGGACAGAATGTATATAAACTTTCTGTCCATAAGAGTTATTACAAATATTCATTGTATGGATTGTGACGCCACCGACTGAAAAGCTGTCAATATAGCTGAGATATCAATTACGACAGGCCCCTGCCAAAACTCAATCTCCCACTTGCGCAGCAGCCACCTTTTTTATTCGATTTTTTGGTTGTTCTATTAATTGGAATTGAGGGAACGAAATGGAATAAGAATACTGGTTTTCAGCCAGTTTTCCTGGGAATATACAAACAGGAGGAAGTATGAAATTTTCTGTTCTATCAAACTAACAATTAATTCAAGCCTATAATCAGGCGAAAAAACTGAATTTGGATGAAGCACTTATCCAAATTCTCAAAAAAGAAATTGAACAAAAATTAGCGCCGCATTCCCCTTCAAAATCTTTGATTTAGTGGGGGTTAGGTGCTAAGGTCTTTATTCTCCCTGTTCTTGTATTATGTTTTTTCGTTACACCAATTGCCGTTTCTTACTTATAATCACTCATACTGATTTTCTTTTCCTTTTACAGGTGTTTTCCATTTTGATACGATCAACGTATTATAAGGACTAAGAAATGGAAAGGAGGGTTTGGTCATGAAAGTTGCGAAGTCGCTGCTGCACAAAATTACAAACCAGACGGAAATCTTCAATGCTACGCTGGATATGTACAATGATGCTCTGTCCTTCATCATCAGGGTTATCGACAAAGAGTTTGATCATACCGACGGCCTGACAACCAAATCGATTGTACCGGCAGTAGAAAAACTGATTCACGCAACCAAATCAAACCCTCTTCCAAAATACAAAGAGTTTAACGAACGTTTTTACAAGTTTCCTTCCTATTTCCGCAGAAGTGCCATTGCCTCTGCTTTCGGAAAGGTAAAGAGCTTCCGCTCTAACTATCAAAATTGGGAAGAAGAGCAGAAATACGTTCTTTCCGAAGGAATAAAGTTAAAAAAACAGCCGCCTTGTCTGCAAGCGGAACATAAAGAATTCCCTGTTTTTTATCGAGGGAATATGTTCAACAGAACATCTGATACATCCGCACAAATCAAGGTATTCCACAAGAATGACTGGGTATGGGCAGATATCGAATTTAAAGGGCAGGACCTTTATAAAAGGGGTGTCTGGGAATGGAAAGAAAACAACCCTAAGCTGATTAAGCGGGGAAAGAAATTCTTCCTTTCCATTAGCTATGAAAATAAAGTTACTTTAACAAAAACACCTATTCAGGAACAAAAAGTGTGTGCGGTAGACCTTGGGCTGACGAACTCTGCGGTTTGTTCGGTTATCGATGCAACAGGCACTGTCTTAGGCCGGACATTTATTAACCAGCCTAAAGAAAAAGACCGTCTGCAGACTTTAACCAACAAACTGCGTAAAGCACAGCGGGCAAGCGGCCGCATTCACGCACCAAATTTTTGGCGGCAGATCAATGGGTACCAGCAGCATATTGTCCGCCGCACCAGCCATGAAATTGTAAAATTCGCATCAAAGCATGACTGTGACGTTATCGTATTCGAATACCTGGGCAGAATAAAAACCCCAAAGGGGTTCTATGGAGCCAGGAAACTTCGCTTCAAGCTTCATAGGTGGCGGAAAATAGGCATCCAGAACAAAGTGGAAGAAATGGCGCACTGCTTGGGTATGCGCATTTCCCGGGTCAATCCTCGGAACACCAGCGCCCTGGCATTCGACGGCTCTGGAAAAGTGGAAAGGAACCCGAAAAAAGCATTCAGTAAAATGCTTTTTATTTTCTGCGTATATACTCAATAGGATTTGCAGACCAAAAAAATGGATCCGCGTTTCTGTTCTTTATAAAAAATGCCCTTGACTAAAACTTCTGATTAAATAAAAAAGCATGCAAAAGAAACCTTATCCATCTTCTTATGGCACATTTGGGAGCTCAATTGTCTGATCAGTAAAACGTATCTTACTTGCATAAAATCCACCTTATCAACTTCAAGCCGGGCAATAGCTTCTGAATCGAATTATCTAGAATATTATTAACTCTCAAGTTTTTACCTCCTGCGAAATCTGTCCCTTTATGAGACAGGTTTTTTTCTTTTATGCTGATTTTGCTTAATGAAAACTTATGTGAAGCAAAACAATTACAGGAATTTGCTCACGAGGTTTGTCATCTACTAAGACAATCAGGCAATCATACCGTGCTACCCTTCCCTTTTGTCCAGCTGCAAGAGTGGCAGGCTAAGACTTTCACCCTTCATTTCTGCATGCCGACTTTTATGCTTGAGAAATTGGATATGCCTTTTGATAAACGGTTGGCCGTTAATAAAGCTGCACATTTATTTAACGTAGAGTATTCTTTTGCAGAAGAACGGCTTTCGCTGTGGGAGATTCAAATGATGGGAGTCATGTACGGAAAATCTCCTTCTCTTTTATAATGTGGAGTGTCTTTTAATCTCAAAAAGAAAAATATATTTATAAAGTGAAAAGCCGTACCAGCATGACAGCTGATACGGCTTCTTTCATTTGGAAGGTAGTATTTTCCCCTTATTTATTGGAATTTCCACATGCACAACCGTCTGGTTTTTATTAGAGTCAATTGATATTTTCCCACCGTACCTATTTACTACTTCCTTAACGATAAATAGGCCTTGGCCCCTCACTTTTCCCTGTCGTATCTTTTTTGTGGAGAAACCACTTTTAAAAATGTGTTCTTTATCTTTTTCCTTAATCTCGGGTCCTGTATTACTTATTTCAAATATGTAGTTTTTTGAAACCACTTTACATACAATGTTCATTTTTCGTTCTTGCTCAGGCAGCTCTATTGCCGCCTCTATTGCATTATCTATTAAATTTGATAATAATTTAATTAAATCTGTGGTTTTTATTGTGTTAAATGAATCATGTAAGACATCAAAACAAACATCAATGTTATGATTTTGAGCCGAGAGCTTTTTGGTTTGCAAAAGCACAGATAACCCTGGATTACTCAAGTCTAATTTTATGGACTCAATTAAATGAACTTCCTTAGAAAGAATGGTTAAGTAATCAAGTGCTTTATCATACTCTCCCAGCTTGAGCAGGCCGTGAAGTACTTGAATATGATTTGAAAAATCATGTCGTAAAGATTGGACGGACGATATTAAAGATTGAAGCTCTAATTGATAGGTATCCTCCGTGTCACCTACTTCTTTTTTTAGTTCTTTCATATACCATTTTTGGAGAATAAAAAAAGAGGCAAGCATGAGGATGACAAACAAACCATTAAACACAAGGCTGGAAATGTTGATTTTTAATGCCTTTCCGCTGATATCGTTAATGATATCTGCACTAATATCAATTGCCAAATAGCCAATAATTCCACCCGACTGGTCCTCTATCGGTACTCCTATCGTTAAATAGTCTCCATAAAGTGGATCTGCAATAATGTCAGTTGAAAATATCAATCCCTTGTAAGCCATCTCGACCTGTTCTTCTGGAACTGTACATATTCCTCCGATTGGAAATTCTTCTCTTGTCCCTTCAGGCATGGCCACAATCATCGCTCTGGATACTTTAGGATTATCAACAGCAAGTGTATACACATATAAAGCGCCATTTTTTTCTCTTGCATCTTCTAGGTAACGTCTGATTTCCAGATACTCATTGTTCTTTACAGGATTCTCTAGAAATCGTTTATAACTCTCTATATCCATTGAGGCAGCTATTGATTTTGCAGCTTCTATATTCTGGTTGGCGATGGAATTTTCCGCTGTTTTTTTTATGCTAATATAAGAAGAAAACATATTAATCATCATAAAAATTACTAATAATAAAAGAGATAAAACAAAAATTGATTTCAACTTCTTATTTTTCATAGGTGTTTCCTCTTAATCCCGCTTTTCATCAACTTTTCAATCATTATTCTAATCTAAATGATTTTACTACATTTAAGGAGTTAATTATACGCAAATTCCAAATTAAATTTACTAGTAATCCACCCGTCTCACCGCAAGGTGAAGGGCTTGCGGCTTTAGCCGTGGGAGTGTCAAACTAGAAACAAATTATATTTAATTTTTTAATTTCTTATCCATGTGCAACGTTTTCCATATCGGATCAGTTTCTGCTAATCTATCTACAAAACCTTGAGCTCTCCAAAATGGAATAGCTCCAGGTAAAAACGGATGTGTGTGTAAATAAAGCATTTGATAACCTGCTTCATAACTAAAACTTGTCGCCTTTTCAAATAATGCAGTTCCAATCCCGAAACGCCGGTAGTTGGGATCCATATAGCATTTTACAATTTCTGCAGTTTTGGTTAAATCATAGTTTTCCTGTAACTGACTAAACCTTCCGTCATATGGACAAACACCAATAGTTCCCAACACTGTCCCATCCTCAGAAAAAGCAGCAAAAAAAGCAGCATTTTCACGCTGTGTATAATATCGTTCAAAATGAAGAAGATCCTGTGGAAGTGAATCTTGACATAACATAGGGAAGATTTCTTTTCGTATCTTCGTCACAAATTCGATGATATGATCATATTCAGATTTTTGAACCTCTTGAATTCTGTATGGTTGTACTTTTTTCATATCCT
This sequence comes from Domibacillus sp. 8LH, assembly GCF_038806185.1. Taxonomy (NCBI): domain Bacteria; kingdom Bacillati; phylum Bacillota; class Bacilli; order Caryophanales; family Bacillaceae; genus Domibacillus; species Domibacillus sp. 8LH. The sequence continues at coordinate 132,326 of NZ_JAVJNG010000005.1, forward strand.
TTATATTCACCTCTTTAAATTAGTTAAGGTATATAATACTTTATATTTTTTCTACTAACTACATGGAATAAGCCGTTGTGGATTTAAGAAACAGTTCGTATTTCGTAGCTGTCATATTTAGTCACAAAAAAACTACACGTCCAATTATTAATTGTGCCTGACAATCGGGGTGTAGTTCATCCATTCATGAAGTCTTTCATGGAAGATGGTATAGTCATTTCACTTCATTATATAGCTTGTACCACTGTTTTAATAAACCAATCACTATCCTTATTCAGTAGTTTCAGTTTACTACTTCATATGGCTTCTTTCGTTTTTACAAAAAATCAACAGTGACTTTTAACATTACTTAAAAAATAGAGATAAGCTCTTTTGTATAAGGATGGCGCTCTTCCGCAAACAAATACTCACTTTGAAACTGATCGACAAGCTTTCCTTCTTTCATCACCATAATGCGCTGGCTCATTTGATGTACAGCAGCAAGATCATGGGAAATAAATAAGTAAGACAAATTTAACGTTTTACGAAGCTCTGTGAGTAATGCCAAAACGGCCCCTTGTGAGATTACATCCAGGCTTGCGGTTGGCTCATCTAGCACAAGAAGTTCAGGTTCAATACTGATAGCACGAGCGATCGTGACACGCTGTCGCTGCCCGCCGCTTAGCTCATGCGGGTATTGATTGGCGACAATCGATGGCAGTTCAACGGCTTCCAGAAGCTGTTTGACAAAAGCTTCTTTTGAGGTATAGGAAAAATGGCTAAGCTTCAGTTCCTTCCGATACTGAGCGTACGGATCAATCAGGGAATCCTTTATTTTCAGTTTGGGATTTAAAGCAGCTGTCGGATTCTGAAAGACAATTTGAATTTTTTTCCGGTAAGGATGCAGCTGGCGCTCCTTAAGCCGTTCAATGGCTTCATTTTGAAACAAAATGGAGCCGCTGTCGATCGGTTCAACACGCAGTAAGCAGCGGGCCAGTGTACTTTTACCGCAGCCGCTTTCACCGACAAGACCGAGACATTCTCCTTCCTTTAGATCAAAGGAAACATCATTTATGGCCATCTTTCCTGATTGATATGATTTTGTTAGGTGTTTTACGGTAAGCAAGCTCATCTGTCTTCTATCTCCTGTAATCCCGATGCAAGCCTCCGCCCGAGTATAGGCGCAGCTTGGATTAGTTGTTTTGTATAGTCGTGCTGAGGGTGATCCAGTATTCTATGTTTCCCGCCAGATTCAATAATCTGTCCCTCTTTCATGACTGCTAAGCGGGTTGCGTAACGCCTGACATGACGCCAATCATGAGTAATAAATAAAATTGCGCAGCCGGTTTCTTTTTGCCGTTTCGCAAGCAATTCTAAAATTCGATGCCCGGAAACACTGTCAAGGGCTGTCGTAATTTCATCCGCAATTACTAAATCAGGAGAAAGTAAAAGTGCCAGCGCAATCGAAGCACGCTGAAGCTGCCCGCCGCTTAATTGAAACGGGTACCGGCCGTATAAACCTTCGTCTAACCCGACTGAGTTTAAAGCCTCAATGGCCTGCTTCTTCCTCTCTTTGGCATTTCTCATTCCATGAGCTTTTTGATATTCTTCGAAATGCTGGCCAATGGTTTTAAACGGGGTGAAAGAGCCTTGGTAATCCTGAAAAATATAAGATAATTTCCGTCCGCGAATCGCCCGCATCTGCTTGTGTGATGAGGAAAGTAGGTCTTCTCCTTTAAAGAGAATTTTCCCTTCTACTTGCAACTGTGGTGAGAGCATTCGCCCGATTGCCTGGGAGAGCAAGGTTTTGCCGCTGCCGCTTTGGCCAACCAGTGCATACCATTCTCCTTCTCGAACGGAAAGTGACACATCATCTACAATTCTTTTTTCTTTGCTACTAATTGAAACTTGCTCTATCGATAAAATCATTACCGCACCTCTTTCTTTACATCAAAATGATCGCGCAAATAATCGCCGAGCATATTGGTCAGCAGTACCACCCCGACAATGGCCAAGCCAGGGTAAATCATTAATTCAGGTTTGGAATGAAAATAAGGGCGTGAGTCGTTTAGCATTGCACCCCATTCCGGAGCAGGTGGCTGTGCGCCAAGACCAATGTAAGAAAAAGCAGAGATAAGCAAAATAATTTTGCCGAGATCTAGACTTGCCAGCACAAGAACATGCCCTATAATATGGGGAAATAAATGTTTGCGCATAATTTGATCTGACGACAGACCATTGATACGGGCAATGAGAACATACTCTTTTTGCGATTCTGATAATACGGTGCTTCGAACGAGCCGGGCATAGCTCACCCACTTGACCATCACGATCGCCAGCACAAGATTGGTGATGCCAGGACCTAGTAGTCCACTAAGAACAATAGCAACGATTGTATCTGGAAAAGCTAAAAACCCATCTGCAATTCTCATAAATACCCGGTCTAAAAATCCGCGTTTATATCCGGAAATCAAACCAAAGGGAACACCAATGATAAGGGCTACAACCAGTGCCAGTAAGCTGTAGCCAATGGTTTGTTGACCGCCTAGCAGTAGCCTGGTCAGGACATCTCGGCCGAGCTGATCGGTTCCAAGCGGATGCTGAAGGCTCATTCCCTGGAGTCGTTCATTTAAATTTGTTAGTGTTGGATCATACCGCAAATAAAAAAAAGCATAGACAGCAGCAGCCAACACAAAGACGACGCATATCAGCGCCATCATTGCCTGCCAGCTATGCTTTCTTCCCTTCGGCAATCGTATAGACAATCCTTTCATCACCGATTCTCTCTTTCTTTTAGTTTCATTTCAGGATTTAAATACCGATAAGAAATATCAACAACTGTATTCACAATAAACACAATAACGGCCATGATCAGAATATATCCTTGTATCAAGGGATAATCACGTTGGCGGATCGCATCTACAACGAGTTTCCCTGTTCCTGGATACGAAAATAACACTTCGATTACCACGACTCCGCCTATCAAGCTGCCTAAACTGACGCCAAATACAGTAATGACAGGAGGAAGGCTATGCCGAAAGGCATGCACGAAAAAAATCCTCCATTCGGATATTCCGCGGGCTCTGGCAGCACGGATAAATTCCTGGCTGAGCGATTCCAGCAAACTGGAACGAAGCAGCCGGACATATACACTGGAAATAGCCAGCCCTAATGTCAAAGAAGGCAAAATTAACGAAATAAAGCCATCTCTCCCCATTGTCGGAAGCCAGTTAAGGCGCGCGCCAAATAAATCGATTAAAAGCAAGCCCAGCCAAAAGCTTGGGACAGCTGCTCCAAGAATAGAGAGAACTCTGCTTACTTGATCAATCCAGCTATCCCGGTAAAGCGCTGAAAGCGAACCTAAAGAAACGGAGATAACCAGCATGACAATCAATGAACCAGCAGCCAATTCCATTGTGGCAGGCAGCGCCGTTAAAATCATCTCCATAACCGGTTGACCCGTAACATATGACTCTCCGAAATCAAGCTGGATAAAGTTAAACAGCCAAAGCCCGTATTGAACGAGCAATGGCTTGTTAAACCCCATTTCTTCTCTTAATGCTTCTACTTGATCATGACTTACGGACAGCTCATCCACATTCAAAATGGTTAAAACAGGATCGCCGGGTGCAAGTCGAACAAATAAAAAACTGACAAAGGTAATAAAGAGTACAAAGAAGAACACTTCAAAGAACTTCCGAGACAAAATTCGAACCATTTACTTCACATCCAATTGATTTGTAATCATATAATATTCACTTCGCGTTGTGACCCAATTTTCCACTTTGTTTTCGTTATACGCAACAATGGTTGAAGGATGCAAAATAAATGAATTGATCATATTCTTGTGAACATAATCCGCAGCCTGCTCCGCCAGTACAGCTCGTTCATCTTGGCTGACCGTTTGATTAAGCTTGTCAATAATGGCTGTCAGTTGAGGCTCCTCTGCACCGCTGAAGTTAAGAGCGCCCGTTGGGTGATACGTTGCATTTAAGTAGTAGCCTGCATCTCCGCGCGGAGCGGTTAGATTACTATATGTCGCTAAATCCCAATCACGGTTTGATGCCATGTATTCCTCAGGGATATCGATCTGACGAATGTCAACATCAATCCCAATTTGTTTAGCATCCGATTGAAAAACTTGAGCAATCAATGGTAGATCAGCTCTTGCGCTATAGGTGAGAAGCCTAAAGGTAAGCGGCACTCCATCTTTTTGCATTTTTCCATCTTTGAGTGAATACCCTGCTTTCTTTAAATACTTAACAGCGGCATCCGATCCTGTTTCGCTCTTTTCGTAAGAAGGAGCAAACGGCAGGGACGGTAAAAATGGGCCAACAGCTGGTTCAGCATATCCTAACAGAATGGTATCAGCAATCTTTTGACGATCGATCAATGCATCCACAGCGCGGCGTACATTAACATCCTGCAAGCTTTTACGTTCCATATTCATAGTCATTTGATGGACACGGAAAGTCTCAGTAGACTCTACTTTAATTCCATCTTGTGTCTGTAATGAATCCAAGCTTTCTACCTCAGGACGATATACGATATCAACTTGCCCCGATTGAAGTGCAAGCGAACGGGCATTAGCATCCTCATTAAAAGCAAATGTGACTGAATCAAGATTTGAAGCACCATCCCAATAATCAGCATAGCGCTCAAGTTCAAGCTTGCTTCCTGGTGAGAATGATTTCAATGCAAAAGGGCCTGTACCAATGGGCTTGTTGATAATATCCTTTTCCGTCACATCAATTATGGAAACGTTAGGGTTTACCAGCTCTGAAATGAATTCCGGAAACGGTTGCGTCGTTGTAATATGCAAGGTATAGCCATCTGCTTCAATTTGATCGATTTTCAGTGCATTTTGAACAGCAACACTTTCTCTCAGCGCTCGTTCTAAGGATGCTTTAACGGCTTTCCCATCCATTTTCTTTCCATTTTGGAACGTAACGTCTTCCCGGAGGTTAATTGTCCAGTGCTGTCCATCCTCCCCTTCCCAACTTTCAGCGAGCCACGGTGCAATAGTTAAGTTCTCTTCATCTAGTCGCACTAATGTTTCTGTGATCCCTGCTCTTAGAGGTACATAACTTGAATCAACATGGGGATCTAAAGAATTGGTAGAAAAATTGTAAAGAAAACTAATATGCTTATCCTCTGCATTTTCCTGATCAGTACTTTGCGAGGATGGTGTACAGGCACTAACCAAACTTACACACGCCAATAAAAGACCCATTTTAAAAAAGGGCTTTTTTATGTATACAGGTAATCTTTTAAAAATCATACTGTCTTGCCAATGATTGTTTTGAAAGGCATTCATCATAAATACTCCTTTTTCGTAATTATTCCGATTTATATCATATCGTAATTATTCTGATTTAGCAAAGGGATAATGTATATTATTATTTTGTCAACTCGATGGCTTGGAGTACTTTTTAAAAAATGATATACTCCTTTCTCTTCTTCAGCGTAAAGTGTCATAATAATAAAATCATGCTTAGTAAAAGGGTCGAGCTGATACTTGTTATAACTTGCTTGCCGGCTAACTCCCCCGCTTCCTTTCAGGATAATTCCTTTGCGATTTTCAGCAGCGTGACGAGACAGGTCGAAAAAGTGCTGGATATATAAACAGCCAGCAGAAGCTGCAGCATCGTTAGGCTGGAAAGCAGTTCACCTCCGCCTTCATTTAACAATAAAATACCATCCTTTCTGAAAATACTGGCTATAAAAGCCGGTACAGCTGCACCATTTGCTTTTTGAACTCGGGCGTGAATGTGCGGCGTTCTCGCTTTGTCATGTTTGGGCTCCTGATCTGTTTTAGGTCAAGTGTACTTGACCTTAATTTTTCTGTCCAGATAAGTGTAGACGTTCCACTTTTCGAATCATATCTAAGATGATCTCCTGTGTAGATGATCGGCCCAGCTTGCTGCACTTGTCTCCTTCTTTTTTTAGAACAGGCATCGAACCTGCCCTAAAAACCTGGCGCTCACCCGTCATGGGTTTCCCCTTCTTCTCTCAATTGTAGCAAGCCGGTCAGACGAAAAATCAAGGAGCTTCCTTCGATTTCAAAAAAGGTGTTTAAGATAAATAAAGATAACTTGTTTTTGATAAAAGAAAAAACAGGTTTTTAGCCTGTTTTCGTGTATTGCTAGTTTCTTATCAAAAACGGTCGTTTTTGATAAAGGTATATAAGAACAATAAAGTTGTTTAAAAAGGAAAAAGGCTTATGATTATTTCGTTCATAATCGCAAGCCTTTTTCTTAATTTATTTAATTAAACGTTAATCGTTGACTAATACTGTTGAGTAAGAAACTCGGTTAAATTAGTCGACTAGACGAAAAAGCTGTTTTAGGAAATCATCAAAGGTATTTGCCATTTTGATGTAGTACCAAGTCATTTCTTCTGTTGAATAATCTTCACAAATAAATTGAATAGAAGGATTTTCTTTTGTAAAGCGATAATCCATAACAAGCCAGTTATGAAAATCCCACCACAATACAATCAAATCCTTCGGCAAGTTTGCTTCTTCTAATAAATCCTCTGATGATACAATGCTCGTATCATCTTCCTCAAAATGAATAGGGTCAATATCTACCTTGCACTTTCCATATCTGCTAGGCAACATAAAATACGGATATGTAAGTTGACCACCATTTTGTTCCTTCATTAACTGTTTAAACGTTTCTGGAAATTTAATATTTAATTTAGATTCTGCTTTTTGAATGATATCATCATTGATTGGGTATTGATCACGCCAAGTATTCTCTTTATCCCAAAAGTTTTTTCCGTTATAATACTCCTTCATATTTGTATCCTCCTATGGTTACGGCATATTTCGTTTATTTTCATATCATTAATTTATAGTAGAACAGCAGCGCCTATTTAATCAACAGTACGTACAAACAGCTCACTAAATAAAAAGAAAATCATAAATGGTCTATTTAAGGTCATAAAAAAAAACAGCTCATATAAAAAAGAGGCTGTTTTTAAATTTCTAATTATTTTTTGCAACATCAGCAATCACATCTGCTAAAAGATCAGCTGCACGATATGCTTCCACAAATGTGTTTTCTTTTCCACCTACTTGTACTAAAACAGACTGCGGAGAAAGATCCTGATTCCAGCTCTTTATAGCTTTTTTCTCAGTGATGCCTCCAAAAACACCAGGATAGTGATTTTCTAATGTTTTGCTTAGTCTCTTAGCAAAATCTAAATTCATTTTCCAGTTTGGATGGCTTTGATCTACAACAAAGTAAATTTTAGCTGTATTTTTCTCATTTATCTTAACAGTCGTCTGTTCTTTAGGACGACTAGTATTTTGAATATCGAATACCATGCTTACTTCTGGATTTTTCTTTAATGCATCTTTTACAGACTTTCTTGATAAATCATATAATCCAGCGTAGCTGCCGTTATTCATATCGTAATAGTCTTCTTTTGATTGAGCCACGTTTATTCCTTTTTCCCCAAGTGCTGCAGCTAAGTAAGCACCAACGAGTGTCACGTTATCTTGAGCGTCCAGCGTCGCGCCAAGTTGAGGCTGTTTCTCGGTAAGGTTCGATGAAGAATAGGTTTCACGGTTGTGAGTGGAATAAATGAAGACGGACTCATTAGAACTTTTTGTTTTTTGACTTATAGCTTTTCCTTGCATGTCAAAGCCATATCCGCCTGCCAGTAAAAGCATAATCATCATTATAGATAAGAATTTAAATTTGCTCCCAATCATGCTTAAACCTCCGTTCTTTATGGGAAAATTACGGTGATAGATACCCTACCAATAAGAATATGTTTTAGCTGATTGTATTATCCCAAGAAACGGAAGAAATCCTTACTCAACAGTTCGTCGATATAAATGAGCAACACTATTCGCGATTGGAGTTTGGCCGAGCTGGTTACACTCCTTTTTCGTGTCGCTCGCTTCGCCTTGCTCCATCCTTTTTTAGAGTAGGCATCGAGCCAACTCTAAAAAACTGGTGTTCACATGGAGATAGCAAAAGTAATCGTGCTCATGACAAAAGAGGTTGTGACGATCTTGTCGATGGTTTTCACAACGTTCTTCGCATTCAAGACGTATCAAAACAACATGAAAAAAGCTTCGAGGAAAAAGAAATCCTCGAAGCGCCGTAAGCAGTATAGCAGCAGATAGCATCTGCAACAGGTAAGGAGGTAGCCGCCTTCTTACCTGTTTTTTATTATATCATGATCTGAAAAAAAGACACAAAACCATTATTAGAAAAAGGGCAGCATAGATGAATAAGCCGGAAGGTAAAACCCTCAAAAACCTTGATAAATCAACGTTTATTTCGACTACATGTAGTCGATGAAGCGTACCTTTTTAAAACAAAGTTTTGTTGAATGGTAATTAATGTGTTATCCTTAAATTACCTCTGTTTGGGAATCTCTGCTTTTTAAACTTCTTTAATTGGTTAGTTTAGCGACCGGTCAGTTAAAGGAGTAGCGCAGGGATTTTATTAGGACATAAAAAGGTTTGAAAGGCTTAAAAAAGCATTCTAGTATTTGTGAGGGTGCTTTAATTGCCAGGAAATGATAAAATTAACTGAGATGTACAAATTGAAAGAGTTGAAAGAAGGAATGATATTGTCAGATTTCACCATAAATAAAGCTGGTGCCAAAATTTATAAAGATACTGAAAAACATAAAATGCTTGAACTGCCCGTGCTATCCAACATTGAAGAACAAGGTGCTATTCATGAAGTTCTTTCTATAGGATTTTTAGGTGGTCAATTAGGTGATAAAAGAGAGATCATAGCGAATATCAAGGCGTTAAGCGGATATTCTATAGCGTATCGTTTACCAGAAGGTTTGCGTGTATGGGCTGAAAAATCCATGATAATGAAGCTGCAAGGCATTGATCTTTTTCCTGAAAAAGTTGAATTTGGCATATTAAATAACAAACCATTTGCAGATATCATATAAAAAGCGGAGGAATTGTAGCCCCGACTTTTTGTAGTCAACTAACTACATGTAGTCAGTTCCAAAGCGCAATAAAGAACAAAAAGACAAGTCCAGTAAGATATAATAATATCGTGTCAATCATAGTTAAGCTCCCTTTAGATATTTTCCAAACTATACACTAACTGGAATATTTGTAAACGTCAACACAAAAAGAAGTGCAGCTATGAGCCGCACTTCTTTTTATTTATTGCTAAAAGCAAACCCGATTTTCTTATCTTCGATTTTCAATTTAGCTTCAAATGATTTCTTTGTTTTAGATGATTTAAAACCTTTTATGACAGGTGTTATCCCTTTTTCTAGCAAATCTTTAATGTTTTTCTCCGTTATTTTTTTGGAAGCAATGGTTTTTCCGATTGAAAACGTACAGCCATTTGAATATTCCGAGCAGCTAATAAGTGTTTTCCGGTCTACCAGACGCCCTTTTTTACAAACCGGACATACACCGTAACTGGATTGTGTTTGTTGCTGTTCTACAGCCTTTTGAATAGTGGAGCCATCCATTTTTTCGGGCATCGTTTCAATTAAATTCTGTATGAATTTTTTAATGTTCTGGACAAATGTTTCAGATGAACCAGAGCCTTCCCCGATCTTTCTTAAATAGGATTCCCATTTTGCGGTCATAGATGGACTGGATAACAAAGTCCCTTTAATGGCTTCACACAAGATTTCGGCTTTTTTTGTGCTGAATACAATGTTTTTCCTGTGGCCATCAAGGACTGCTTTTTTCTAAAGAAGAAATTGAACAGCTCATTGAAACCATGCCTAAAACGCCGGAAGGCTTAACCTTAAACCAAGCATCAGAGTACCTGCAGACAAATCGGAATTTCATTGCGGCCTATATTAAAGAAGGGATTCTTCCTGCTTCAGAAGGACAAGTTAAAGGGCGCACCATTCTCCTTATTACAGAAAGCGACCTTAAAGAATTCAGTGAGCTGCACGAAAAGAAAATTTGGGAAGACCGGCTTTCACAGCGGCAATACTACAACAAAAAAGCCAAGGAAGCAGTGTACCAGCGCTTTTCTTCTCCTTCCATTCCGGAAGCAATACTTATGCGCAAAGTTTTAGGGGATTGGTACTTCATCGTACCGGGAACGAATGATACATTCAGCTACATGGAAGGGGTCTATACACATAGGTTAACACCTAACTACTCCATTGAAGTGGGCAAGCGCAGCACGAATCCGGCATATGCGGTGCTCAATCTGTCTGCATTCTACTCCCCTTACTTATCAAGTGATGGATTTGCTTTATCAGCAGGTTCCAGTGGCCAATCTATATATGGAACGATTAAAGGACCGTTGGATCATTTATATAAAAGACGCACGGTTAACTGGTGTTTCGGTTGAATTAGCTGACTTCATTAAATGTTCGGTTAAACAGGGGCGTGTATATTATGGTTCAGAATATAACGCACTCAGCATTGAATCGGAGAAAGAACTGCTATCTGTTTCACTATCCGTGGATATTAAGGAAGGGCTGCGAAAAAGAGAAGAACAGGGAGAATTAAGACCTTAGCGCCTAACCCCCCACAAACTCGAAGACTTTGAAGAAGAATACGGTGCTAATTTTTTGTTCAAAACCAATATCTGAACCCGTGTTTGAAAAAGATTAACAGCAAGACCAGTGAAAAAGCCCGTCGAAAGTTCTCGAACGGGCTACTTCGTTGTTCTATTTAGATTTTTATTCATTAGATTGTAAAATAAAAGAATAGAATCTCTTATGATAATGCGTACCGTCATAAGAATCCCCTGCTTTACATGTTATTTAACACGGGAGTGAGCATGTTTTTCATCAAAAACATGTCCATCAAGATATTTATGGAAGAACCATTCACCAACTGCAATAGCAATTGCTGAGATAAAAGAAGCTGCTAGAACATCTCCATCATTGATAAATAGTGATTTACCCATAAGCCAAACGACAAAGAACGTTAATACCGCATCTGATACAGTCGCAATACCATTTCTCTTGGAGTGATCTGCATTACGCTCACGATCGTCACCTGCTTTACGGAATACAAGTAAATCCCCAACTACATAAGCGAGAATGGTAAGAACAGCACTGATAAGAAGCGTATCACTGAACTCTCCATCGTACATTCCAGTAAGTACAATCCCAAGTACGACTGCGACCATCACAAATTTAATAATAAGTGCTTTTACATGATCCATATTCATTTCCTCCTTTTTTCTTTGATGCTCAATTAATACCCCAAATAAAAATAATAAACACCTACTTTATTTTTTAACATCCGTCATGGTATAGAAAAATCGTTCTAGTTAACTGTAGTTTTAATTTTTGTATTTTGAATTTTGCACAATTTGAATTATATTTTTTTATAAACTATTGATCACAAAAAATTATTCTCATTGAATACTACGATCGTGAATACAATAGTGAAAGTGTGAATGAAGCATACAGTATAAATGGAATCGAAAATACATCCATATTAGGTTTTACTGCCCCTTTGATGAGGGAATCCGTACAATAGGTGCAGGCAATTAAGAATGGATTAAATGAGGGGAATACTATGAAGAAGATAATCCTGTGGACGGGAGCAATTCTAATTTTTACTGCCGGCTGCAGTTACGATAAAAAAAGTTATAGTATAAGAACATTAAACAATATGACATATGTAAAGAAAACAGAGTTTAAGAATGACATGATTTTTGTTTTTACGCAGCCTAATGGTGTGAGACGAGAACTTTACTGGGAAGGCTATAAAGATTCTTTTCTTGTGAAAGATAAGAAATATGATATCGATTTTATGGCTGGCGACAAGAAAACGCCTGACCGGATTGTACACATTGAATTGTCTGATTCCACAAAAGAGGAAAAGCCAAATGATTAAGTTTATGTTCCTCTTATTCGTTGCTGCAACCGTGTTTCAGCTCTACCGCATTATGGTGCATTAAATACAACAACAATTTACGGCCTTCTAATGTTGAAAAGCAGTACAAGAATACGAGAAGACAAGTGCTCACATGAAGTATTTTTACCTTAGAACAAGAAGCGGAATATAATGCTTTTCCTCTCTTTCTATGAATAGCTAGTGTGTAAAGGTCTAGGCAGGAGATTCTTGCTTTAATTTACTTCGAATTGATGACACTTTCAGCTACACGGAAGGGACTACACACATAGATTAACACCTGACTATTCCACTGAAATGGGCAAATGCTGTCCAAAGCCTAGATATACAATCATCAATTTTCCGGCAGTCTATCCCCTTTCTATCAAGTGATAGATCTTCTTTATCAGCAGTTCAAATGGCCAATCTATATATGGAACGCTTAAGGGACCGATATGTCATTCACATGAAAGATGCCCGGTTAAACAGTGTTTCGGTTGAAATAGCCGACTTCATTAAACGTTTGGCCAAGCAAGGGCGTGTGCGGTATGTTCCGGAATACGAGGCTCTCAGCATTGAATCGGAGGAGGAATTGTTGTTGGTTTCTCTTTCCGTGGATATTAAGGACTAGCTGAGGAAAAAAGGTGAACAGACAGGCAAAAGTATGCAGGATATTGCAGCGGAGATTCTTGCAGGTGTGTATAAACGTGAGCAAAGTCAAAACAAGGGTCATATCAATCATTTTAAAGAATTCAATCAAAATCGAAGCTGACTCACCTAATTCAGTTCTATACTTTTATATCTCACGACTGTGATTATTTACTTCCTGTTTCTTTGTTAAATAAGTTAAAAACCTTCAACGAAAGCTATGTGGATAAAAATACATATCTTTTTAGCAATTAAATGCTCTATATTTAACTCAAGTTTTTTGCAAAAAGGCTACGCGTAACATCTAATCGCCTGTAAGCTATGTTCCCCTTTAATAAGAGCATTTAACAGTGAGTTATCCATTTTCTTGCATAATAAGCCACCTATTTGTTCATTTTATACTTGTGATATCCAATAAAATGAAAGGAGCTTTTTAATGCAGAAAAATCAAGCACCTATTCCATATCCGCCTAGAGCTCTCTCCACAAAAGACTTACTCTATTTAAAGGATGCACTATCATGGGAACTTCTAGCATTGAAAAAATTTCATTTCTTTGCCCAACAGGTGAGCAATTCAGAAATCAAACAAGCACTTGAAAAAGCAGGAAAAATGCACCAAGATCACTTTCAGAAGTTGCTTGCCCACCTGCAAGTCGATAACAATGCTGCATTGGCCAGCCTGCCTAATCAGCAACAGGGGCAGCAGTCGTAATGAACTAAACGGAGGTGGAATGAATGTCAAACCAGCAAAACCAAAATCAAATTGCCAATCCCCAAACAGGACAATTACCTAAAGTAAAAGGTCCGGATATGAACGACCGGGATTTTATTAATGATGGTCTCAGTACATGCAAATATTTAACTGACAGCTTAAACATTGCTGTACGCGAAGCAAGCCACGAACAGTTGTATTCAGACATGCTTCAAATTCTTACAGAAACACATCAAAGCTGCCGTGAGCTTTATAACTTGATGTTTCAAAACGGTTGGTACAAGCTTGAGGCCGAGGAACAACAAAAAATTGATAAAGCTTATAAGCAATTTAATAATTATTCTTCACAATTTCCTTATTAACATTAACAGCCCGGTCGGTTTTCACACTAGGCTGTTAATTTTCCCACTAAAATGGGCCAATGCCTGAATATGGGGTGCTCGATCTGCCACCGTTTATTCCCTTACCTATCAAGTAAGGGATCTGCTTTACCAGCGGGTTCCAGTGGCCCATCGGTACATGGAATAGTTAAAGGATTGGTGGATCATTTATATAAAAGATGCCCGATAAAATGGTGTTTCGGTTGAATCAGCTGACTTCATTAAGCGTTCTGCCGAACAAGGGCACGTGCGGTATGTACCGGAATATAACGTACTCAGCATTGAATCGGCAGAAGAACTGCCTATGACTTGAAAGCATTTCTTTGACCAGGTTCTTCATCTGGTCTTTTTTGTATTTCTGATATATTTTCATTTGAGCTGTTTCCTAAGACTCGTCAGTATTTACTCCAATTTTTATTTTGCTGAATTGATTATCACCTTAAAGCTCACGACCTCACTCACCATACTTAATTGAATTCACCATGATCGTTTGACCGTACTATACTACCGATTAGACAGGAATACATTGATATTTAGCGCAACATATCAAAGACTAAAATATATTATAAAGGCCGACAAAGAGAATTAATATTCTCGTATATCTTTTCTACTGATAAAATTTTGGGTATATAGAAAAAGACAGGATCTATCTCTTGATTAAAAACCGGCCCTGTTTTTTGCTATAAATCTGAATACAATATAATTAGATGTATGTTAAATTAAAAATGAAACTGCTATGTATTTTGTCCAATCAGCTTGTTCTCTGCTTATTAAAAGGGAGAACGACCTTCCAACAGGTTCCTTTCCCCACCTCGCTTTCTACGCTTATTTTCCCATTCAACTCATTTAGAATTCTAAACGAAACCAGCATACCAAGCCCTGTTCCATTTTCTTTTGTAGTAAAGTATGGCTTCCCAAGACAATTGATTTGCGCTTCTGTCATGCCTATCCCTTCATCCCTAATATCGATCTGCACAGCAGTTGTACAATCAGTAAGTTTGATATGTAATCTGCCCCCGTCCGGCATGGCTTCAATACTATTTTTTATAATATTAAGCAAAAATTGCCCGAACTTTCTCCCTTCATTCCAAATGAAAGAATCTTTATTTTTTTCAAAGGAAAAGCTTATTTGGACATTGTTCATATTCGCTAAAGGAGTCAGAACATTAATGACACGCTGGACTTCTTTGAAAACAATCACTTTTTCCTTTTTATCAATTTCTGTCCTTGCAAAGCTCAAATAGTCAGTAAGGATTTCCGAAGCGCGGTCTAACTCTTCAATTGCCGTATTTAAGTAGCAGCTTCTATCTGCTGAAGACAGATTATCATCTAAGGAAAGCTGCATAAATCCTTTAACTACAGTTAACGGGTTTCTTACCTCATGAGAAATGCTTGCCGCAAGATGACTGATCATTTCTAACTTTTCTATATTTATTAACTTTTGGATTAAAACCCCGTTACATGGTATCACAGACACAGAAAGCAGCGGTTGAGATTCTTTACAACCGGACTTGCCACTAGAGACAGCAGAGCTGTGACCGTCCGGACTATTTTTTTCTAATTGTTCAATAAGATTAGTCTGGTATTCGATAATAGCAATCAAATCTTCTTTTGAAAGCGTTCTCAAAGGCATAAGTTTCACTTCCTCTTCAAATGCTATCTAGCCTCATTTCGATAATATACATTTCAATAAAAATTTTATATTTTATTTTAAAAAAACATGCTAACTACCTTTAGAATAGGTAAATTGTAATAAACACGTTATATTTTTTGATTTATCCATGTTCCATTTCTTTTGTATTTTTGATCTATATTCTACGTAAATATCTGGTCTACTTAAATTAATATCTTTTTATATATTACTGTGTTTTTAAACTTAGAATAATTTGTTTTATAATGTTTTGCTATTGATTCATGTTTGTTTATTCACTTATTTTGTATAAATATAAAAAACACTTTGCGCAGGCAAAGTGTCGATAGGTATGATTCTTCCCACTTTCCCTACGCTGGCATTACCCAACAGGTTATCACGGTCTACAACAGGTTAGTTGTACTCTCAGCCTGATCCCACAGGCTCCCGACGGCTTATTTGATTCAAATTCTACTCTTTATTCCTTTATAATGCAACGAGATTTTTTACGAAGAAAAAACGATCCTTTTTCTGTGCGTTTCTTTAACTATTTTTAAACTGACAAAGCGTTTATCCAAGAACAAATTAATTGTTGGAGTTAGTATGGTTTTGTGTCCAAATTATTGACTCAAATCCAAACCTTTATCTTAAGTATTGCTATCGATCTGTATGAAAAGACGCATATGTATAGATTGGTTCTGCAGTTCCCTTTAAATCAATATTAAGATAGCACTTTGTTTTCTAATGTTTTGCTATTAAGGTCATACTGTAGGTATGAAGGAGACCTATGTTTTTTCAATTGGACAATTGCTGCCAGCCATTTGATATTAAATTACTCAGCTTGGCTGAAAACATGTTCTTTTAAAATCAATACCTTTTGAATAGCTTGCGGCGGTGTATTGTACAGGCTCTCAGACTGATAGGTATGAACTTCTTTATAGACAGCTGCCATCTTTTCTATTGTCCATCCTTCAGACTTCAAAACAGGGGACCAGTAATAAATCTCCATTTCATTCAATTCCTTTGTAATAGGGTGTATACGCGTATATTGAATTGTATCTATGTGCCTAAATCCCACTTTTTCATAAAAACGAACTCTTTTCCTTGTATCGGGTTCATGAATCGAGATCGGTTCCACTTCAAGAATAATAGGCTTGTTTTTGCGTTTTAACTGGTTAATAACTTTACTGCCAATACCCCCACTTCGATTCTTGCTATGTACTAACATATAGTCAACAAACAGAAAGTCATCTTCTTCGAAATAAACTAATACATACTCAGGTCCTTCTTCAACTTTATAAAGGGATCCTTTGTCTTTTAAAAGCAAATCAAAGTGCTCTTTAGACTTCATTTCATTTGCGGGAAAGTATTCCTTTAAGGCTGTATACCATGTACTCATCTGATCCAATCACTCCTTAAATTTTTTTCAATCTAGTACTAACCTTATTCATTACCTTCAATAAACAGTGATTAAGCTAAATATTCTATAAATATTATATATTCTGATAAAATGGGTAATTTCGGCTGTGCTTATTACTTTGAGTGAAGGATGGGAAAAAGAAATGGGAACACACAAAGCATTAAAAATTAACAGCTCTTCTTAGATGGAGCCTGCCTGTAACTAAAGCGGTTAATAAACTGGATCCGTCTTTTTCGGTAGTGGTTCCTCCTCGATTTGAACCGTTTACTAAGGAAAGTAGCGTTCAATTTGTCAGCTTGCAATTTAAACGGCAAAATGAAAAATCAGGTGAATTATATGAACAAGAGGACAGGGCGCCGTATTTTGGATATGGGTGATTGCGGTCATCAGCATGTCCGTTAAATTTCCAGAAAGTGTATTAGCTGTTCATTATAGAGAGAAACAGGAGCATTTGCCGGCGGCAAACAAGCAACCATAAAACCTTCTTCAGCCGTTTGCTGAAGAAGGTTTTATGGTTGCTATTGTAAAATAAAATGCAAAAATAGTTTTATAAATAAAAAAAGCAAGATAAATAAACAGATTATTTTTAAAAAAGGTTGTATTTTAATTTTTCAGAATATAGAATAATGAAATAGTTCTTGTTTACATCAGGAGGTTTCATCAATGATTACATTTTTATCATCTATTATTCTTCTTTTATGCGGGTATCTTTTTTATGCAAAATTCGTTGAGCGTGTGTTTGTGATCAATGATGCACAGCAAACGCCGGCTTATGAAAAAACGGACGGTCTTGATTACGTTCCAATGTCATGGTGGAAAGGCTGGTTTATTCAGCTGTTAAATATCGCCGGACTCGGACCCATTTTCGGTGCAGTATCAGGCGCATTATATGGCCCGGTCGCTTTTATCTGGATCGTAGCCGGTTGTATTTTTGCAGGGGCCGTGCACGATTACTTTTCAGGTATGCTGTCATTACGCCATGGCGGTGCTCAGTTTCCAGCTTTAGTAGCAAAATATTTAGGCAATGCTGTGAAATCAGCGGTCAACGTCATCTCTCTCATTTTAATGATTTTAGTAGCGGCTGCTTTTACAGCAGGACCGGCGCAGCTGCTGACACAATTAACACCGCTTAGTTTTATGACTGCTCTTATTATTGTTTTTGCGTACTTTTTATTAGCAGCTGTACTGCCCGTTAATCAAATCATTGGAAAAGTTTATCCGATTTTTGGTGTTGTTTTAGTTGTCATGGCTTTGGCGATTGGTGTAGCGCTTTTATTTGGCGGCAAACCAATTCCTGAACTGACTCTTGCAAATCTTCATCCAGCTGAGCTGCCTATTTGGCCGCTGATTATGGTAACTATCTCATGCGGTGCGATTTCTGGATTCCATTCTACGCAAAGTCCGATTATTTCACGGACATTGAAAAAGGAATCGGAAGGACGCAAAGTGTTTTACGGAGCAATGATTGGAGAAGGTGTAATTGCCCTAATTTGGGCGGCGGCCGGCATGACATTCTTTGGCGGTACAGCTGGTCTTCAAGAAGCATTAGCGGCCGGTGGTCCTGCCGGAGTTGTAAATGAAATTTCTGTTTCACTGCTTGGCACATTTGGCGGCATTCTAGCGATTCTTGGTGTTATTATTCTGCCCATTACAACAGGCGACACGGCACTTCGTTCATCCCGGATGATTTTATCTGACTGGCTTTCCGGTTTTGTGAATATGGACCGGAAAGGAATGGTGCTGATTATGACGCTTGTGGTCAGCGTGCCTACTTTTTACTTATCAACTATTGACTATTCATTCTTATGGCGGTATGTCGGATGGAGCAATCAAGTTGTGGCGGCCGTGATGCTTTGGACGGCAGTTTCGTACTTGCTGAAAGAAGGGAAAAACCACTGGATTGCCGGAGTACCCGCTGTGTTTATGACCGGTGTCGTCTGCACGTATATTTTTTACGCGCCAGAAGGATTTGGTTTGGCATATGGAGTTTCGATGGCTATCGGTTTTACGCTTGCTTCGGTCGTGATTGCACTGTATGTAAGGCAGATTTTGCGATATAAACGAATTGAATCCGATTTGCACGTTTCAGCTTCATGAAACGGGAAAGCATTCTGCATTTGCAGAATGCTTTTTTGTTATTTTTTATAACAGCCTTTGATGAATGGACCGGCAGCTAATTGGAACTGACCTCCATTTTTTAGACAGAGATCAAAACACCTTTTAAACAGCGAGCTGCCGATATTGGACCCGCAGCTGGTTTTCTAATCTGGTCCTCAATGGATCTTGGTGTTTGATAACCAATATTGCTATGAATTTTCTTTCGGTTATACTAAAAAGCCAAATGAAAGGGATCTAAACCCACAGGTTAACACCTGACTATTCCATTGAAATGGGCAAGCGCAGCACCAAGCCTGGATGTGCAGTACTTAATCTGCCGTCAATCTATTCCCTCACCTACCAAGTGATGAATCTGCTTTACCAGCAAGTTCCGGTGGCCAATCTCTACATATATAGAATGGTTAAAGGACCGGTGGATCATTAAACATAAAAGATGTCCGGTTAAACGGTGTTTCGGTTAAATTAGCGTACTTCATTAAACGGTCGGCTAAACAAGGGCGTGTACGGTGTATTCCGGAATATGACGCACTCAGCATTGAATCGGAGGAGGAATTGTTATCGGTTTTGCTATCCGTAGATATTAAGGGTTGGCTCAGGAAAAAGGGAGAATAGACAGGCAAGAGTATGCAGGATATTGCTGTGGAGATCTTTGAAGAAATTTATTAACGAGACAAATAATGAATCAACAACAGTGGTTATATTCATCCTGACATTTAAGATGAGTGTCACACTACCCCGTTTTACTTCTGCAGTTTATTTAAATTTTATTTGAAAGGCCCGTTTCCCTTGAAGGAAACGGGCCTTTCAAACGATATAAGATATTTTTAATTCCTTTTTCTTCTTTAAAACTATATATTGAGCAGTCTCAATTTTGCTGGGCCTTCTTTTGCAGTGGATTAGACACCTGGGCTCTCTTTTGTGAATATTTAGCATTACTTTCTTTTCCACTCTGATCTTCTATCATAACTTCTTTTGGCACTGCAAATAAGTAGGTAATCACAAAGGCAGCCACAAAAATTAGAATAGAGACTATGATATATACGAGCAGCTGATTCCATTCGTAAATGTACATTAGAGGAGAAAGGACAACAGCCAACCCATATGAATTCGCTTTAATATTTAACAAGGATAAGATAGCACCACCTGCAGTTGAACAGGCAATCATTACATAAAGCGGTTTCAAACTATATCGCATCACAACACCAAACAAAGCCGGTTCACTGACACCCAGCAGCTGCGTGAGGGCTGCACTCATACCTGTTACCTTTACCGTCTGTTTTTTCGCTTTAATCGTAATCCCTAAGCATGTGCCGGCATTTGCAAACCCGTACATGGCACAAAGCGTAATAAGAGGGTTAAAACCTGTATTGGCCAGTAGTGTTGTCTCAATCATAATAAATAAATGATGCATTCCCGTCATAACGGCTAAAGGATATAAGAAGCCGATCAACAGTCCGCCTATTCCGAGAGGAGCCTGTATAAGCTGAGTTATTACTGTGACTAAGCCTGATTCTAGAATATGCAATAATGGACCTAAGATCAGCAGACCTGTAATCATCATCGCTAGTAAAACAAAGAACGGAGTAAAAATTAAATCTAACGCATTTGGCATGACAGCCCGCAATTTCTTCTCTAATTTTGCTCCAAGGATTCCTACAACAAGCGCTGTCAGCACACTGCCTTGATACCCAACAACTGGAATGAAACCGAAAGCCATAATAGGTTCCACTCCACTATTGATATCTGCCACTGCATAAGCATTCGGAAGAGCTGGAGAAACCAGCATCAGTCCAATAACAAAACCGATAATCGGCATGCCACCAAAATTTCTAAAAGCAGACCAGCAGATTAGGGCTGGCAAAAACGCAAAAGCGGTATCTGTAAGCACAGAGATAAGCGTCTGCAAATAAGCGGGAATATCCTTGATAGTCATTCCCATTACGCCTAGAACGGTATCATTAAACAGCACACCTTTTAAACCCAGGAATAAACCGGTTGCTGCGATGATTGGAATTATCGGAATAAAGATATCGGCTAGCGTGCGGATCGCTCTTTTAATTCCTTTCTCTCTTGGACTGGAAGATACATTCTGATCCAATTTATCATCTTGTTCAGGCTGGTTTCCTTTTAAGGCAGCGTATACTTTGTTGACAGTACCAGTTCCTAAAATGACCTGGTACTGTCCCGCATTGAAAAAGACGCCTTTTACCTCATCGATGTTTTCAATCGCTTCATCGTCAATTTTTGTGCGGTCTTTAACCGAAAAGCGCAGCCTAGTTGCACAGTGAACAAAGGATTCAATATTATCTTCACCAATGACCTGGACAATTTCTTTTCCTATGCGTTCATATTTATTTTCACTCATGAAAGCACCCTTCTTTCTTTAAAAGGATTAATGCCTGATACGGCTGTAAAGAATTCGCTGTTTCTTCTTTGTAATTATTTAGTAGGACTGTGTAGTTTTCAGGGTCCCAATTCAGCTCTTGCTTTTCAGAAGAAAAATTGAAATAACACACCACTTCTTCTGCATTCAATTTTCGCTTATAAGCGATAATGACGGGATGATCTTCTAAAATAGGTTCAACCTTTCCGTATATTAAGCATTCACTTGCCTCACTAGACTGTCTGACTCCAATCATCTTTCTGTAAAAATTCAAGATGGAATCCGGGTCCTGCTCTTGCTGCTCCACATTAATGCTTGTGAAGTTCTCATTCATGCCAAGCCATGGTTTCACCTTTGAAAACCCACCATACTCATCAGCATTCCAATGAAAAGGTGTTCTTGAATTATCACGGCTCCTTAAATTGATAAAGTACAGGGCTTCCTCTTCGCTGAACCCTTCATTCATGGAGCGATAATATTGATCGATACTTGAAATATCATCAAACTCTTCAATACTTTTGCGGGTGAAATTGGTCATCCCTATTTCTTGGCCCTGGTAAATAAACGGTGTGCCTCTAAGATAGAAAAACATAGCGCCGAGCATGGTCGCTGAATAGAAGTTTTGATCTTCTTCTTTTATATACTTGCTTAGTGATCGATTTTGGTCGTGGTTCTCTAAAAAGTTAGCTCCCCACCCTACTTTTTGGATCTCCTTTTGGCTGGTGAAAATTAATTTTTTGAGATCTAAAACCGTCCAATCAAGTCTTCTGAACCATTCACTTCCAGATGCAACATCAAGGTCTGCATATCTAAAATCAAAAATCATTGAAAAGTAACCGTTTTCTCCAATATAATCACCAAATTGCTCATATACAACGCCCGGTGCTTCACCAATGGTCACACAATCATATTTAGAAAATGTTTTTTCGTTTAATTCATGTAAAAATACTTCAATGCCTGGCTGATTACGAGTCTTCTTTGTGCACTTTACAAGCCCGTCTGCTCCGTCAGCTGGAAGATCGCTAAACGTTTGGTCTTTTTTTATAAAAGTAATCGCATCAACTCGAAATCCTGCAATCCCCTTTTCCAGCCAATAATTGACCATCTTATACAACTCTTCGCGCACTTCTTCATTTTCCCAATTTAAATCCGGCTGCTTAACGTCAAAAGAATGAAAATAATACTCATCTGAGTTCGGCAGAGGTTCCCATACACTGCCGCCAAACACTGAGCGCCAGTTTGTCGGAGGCTGGCCATCTTTGCCGGATTTCAACACATAGTAGTCTCTATATTTGCTGGTTGGATTCTTTAAAATGTCCTGGAACCATGGATGTTCATCTGAGGTATGATTAATGACTAAATCTAGAACAATCTTGATCCCTTTTTCCTTTGCTTTTTCAATTAACTCGTCTAAATCCTTCATTTCACCAAATTCCGGATTTAACTGATAGTAATCTGAGATATCGTATCCGTTATCAGCCATTGGCGACTTGTAAATAGGACAAATCCATATCATCGTAATGCCTAAAGACTGCAGGTAATCGAGTTTCTCGGTAATCCCGTTTATATCGTAGGATAAGTGTTCAGCGCCTTATCATATTTCTATGACAGGTTTCCAGACACTCTCCCCCAAACCGTACGTACACCTCTCGATGTATACGGCTTTCCATCTATCCGTCTAGTTTCCCAGCGTGTAAATCTTTGTGACACTTCCTGCATAACGCCATTGTTTTACGATTTCTAGCAATCATAAATTTTTCCCAAGCTTTTTTTCCTTTCAGGTCTTTTAGCTTTCTGATGTGATGAATTTGAATGGAAGAGTTTTTATTTCCGCACCATTCGCACTCATCGGCTAATAGCCTTTCGATTAAGCTGGTTCTGACGGTATACATTTCTGTGTTAGGAATGTCATCGACTGGTTTTTTTGTATTAATCGTCCTATTCTTGTGGTATGTTTTCTCATTGAATAATGCAATCTTTTCACCTTTTTTGGTTTTGTATTTAACCCCGAACCTTCCGTTTATCTGATACTTATTCCATATTTTATTTGTAGATGTCTTGTATTTGTTGGCGAAAGTTTTAAGCATACTCATTTCCATGATATAATGGAATTTATTTAGGACGCTTACATTGTTGGCTAATTTGTAGTAGTTATAGAAGCCAGTGAGTTCTGCATTATACTTTCTTATAATTTCCAAGTCATCACAATTGCTTAAATATGGTCTGTGAAGGGCTTTCCATGAGTTGTCTTCTTTTATTTTCAGAATTTTGAACTCTTGAAGTTTGCCGATCCATTTTTCTTTGGGTACGTATAGAACCACTTGCAGGCTGTGTTTTGCCTTAATCATTCTTCCATGAAACTGTTTTGTAACTACATGTTCTGTCCTGTTGATAGCAATATCATAACCTAGAAATCTGGCGAATTTTTTTGTGTTGGTTATAAGTGTTTTTTCTTGGGAGAGTTCTAACTTTAGTTTTTCCGCAAGGAAAACTGTGAGATCATCTTTGATCTTGATAGCGTCAGCCTTTGTCCCAATGATCCCAATTAGAAAATCATCTGCGTACCTTACATATTGCATGTTCCTAAAGGAACTATCCATGATTTTCTTACTGGGGACACTCATAGCTTTTCTTTTCAATTCTTTGTATTCACGTATAATTTCAGCTTTCTTTTGTTCATCATATTGATCCCATTTGCTTTTATTTTTGTCCCTAAGCCACTGGCTCTTTTTCTGCCATTTCGTATACTCCGGGTTGGTTTCTCTTCCTATTCCTATCTTGAATTTCTCCATATATTCAGCCACGTATGAATCCAGTTCGTTTAGATATATGTTTGATAGGATAGGGCTTATTATTCCACCTTGCGGAGTACCACTATATGTTTTATGATACTTCCAATCTTGGAGGTATCCAGCTTTTAGGAATTTCCATATGAGATTGATAAACTTTTCATCATCAATGTACTTTCGAAGAATCCCTATGAGAACATGGTGGTCAATGTTGTCGAAGAATCCTTTGATATCTCCTTCCACGAACCATCTTGTTGCTCTAAATTCTCTTTGTACTTGCATTAGGGCAGTATGACAGCTTTTATCGGGTCTAAACCCATGTGAGTTTCTGCTGAATTTTTTTTCGTGAATACTTTCTAGGATACTCCTTACTACTTCTTGGACAAGCTTGTCATCGAAGGATGGGATACCGAGTGGTCTATCTTTCCCATTTGTTTTCTTAATGTATGTTCTTTTAGATGGGTTCGGTTGATAGGTTTGATCCTTTAATTTTTCAATGAGTTTTTTAATTCTTTCCATACTCATACCGTCGATCGTTTTACCATCAGTTCCTTTTGTCATGTTGCCCTCATTGGCGTATATTTTTGAATATGCCATGAGGAAAAATTCTTCATTATAAAGGTTCCGATATAATCTTTGGTATTTGTACTCATCCACCGTAGATTTGGACGCTAGACTGTCTAATACTACTTTTGGATTTCTCATAGTGTCTCACACACCTTTCCAATTTTGTATTACACGGGATAAACTGTTCCCCTTCGCCATGTACTAGGCTTTCCCTAGCTCGGACTACTACGAGAACTCCGTTACCATGCTGAATATTCAGGTCTCGATAGACCATAGCCCCTTTCATAGTTGTGGGCGCTTCAGGTTAGGTAATCTCCATTTAGTACGATTAGAAATAGCGTGTCGCAGTATCGGAGTGCCTTTCATCTTTTCACTCTTATCGAGCGTGGGCGAGTGTGTGACATTCGGTTCGGCACGTAGGCGAAATGCTTCCCTCTACACTCGTATAACGTTTGTAGTTTCCTTCCGTTATAGATGACGCTATATCCCCTCAGATTAGCATTCAAGCAGTTTAGCTTTCATCCTTGTCTGCAACGTTTTACCTCTCCCTTCAGTTGCGGTCTGGAAACTGATCGACTTAGGGATTCGACACCATGCTACAGTCCCCACAAGAGTTTCCCCTTGTAAGTAAGGTGTTGGTAATAGGTAGTATTGATGTCCTCGTACCTACAGCTTTGCTAGAGCTGAATTTCTAACCGCCCTTATGGACGCACACCTATTCCGTCATTGTTCGAATCGTAAAAACTTTTAGGGTAAATCTGATAAATAACTTCTTTCTGCCACCATTTTTGCTTCATGCCTGCTTCTCCAAGATGGTATTCATGTAAAGTTTGCTGCATGGCTATTCCTCCAAATTCGTATTTATTTAAAGAAGAATTTCGACTGATTTGTGGGAACGGTTCCACACCACTTTAAAAAAATAAATGAATGCTCTGGGCTAGTATTTCTAACAAATAATATGTACGGACTATATGCATTCATCTAATGTGGGAACGGTTCCACAATCATTTAAAAAAATAGAAATTGATTTATACTTGGTTACAGTTTTAGAACCGGTTCCATGAATTAGATTATACGCGTCCTCATTTTATTTTGTCAACGCTTTCTCTTTTAAAAATTTCAAATTTTAAAATTATGCCCTTGTGAACCTCTCCAACTAATTGCTGCGCAATTTGATGGAGCATCCTTATCTTGATACGGTACAGCATCAGCTGGTTAAGCTCCCTTCGGAAGCCCGAATGCATGATGGAGACAGACAGTCTGGGATGTTCTTATTGCCAGCTCAGGAACTTCTGCCTGAAGAGACAACCATTTCGTTTCCGAAGTGGATTTTTGAAAAGCCCGAATGAAATAAAGGGCACCGATATTATAAGAAGCAGATAAATCCGCATGATAGACTTTGCCAGTTGAAAACGTGGCAAGGTCTTTTTTCTGATTCCGTTCCACTTTTCCAGAGCCGTCGAACGCCAGGGCGCTGGTGTTTCGCGGATTGATCCAGGAAATGCGCATGCCGAGGCAGTGCGCCATTTCTTCTACTTTGTTCTGCATGCCTATTTTCCGCCAGCCGTGAAGCTTGAAACGAAGTTTCCTGGCTCCATAGAATCCTTTTGGAATTTTCATTCTGCCTAAGTATTCGAATACGATGACATCACAGCCATACTTTGCCGCGAATTTTATAATTTCACGGCTTGTGTGGCGGACAATATGCTGCTCGTACCCATTGATCTGCCGCCAAAAATTGGGCGCATGAATGCGGCCGCTTGCCCGCTGGGCTTTCCGCAGTGTGTTCGTTAACGTCTGCAGCCGATCTCTTTCTTTAGGCTGAAAGCATTATAAAATGCTTTCTTACTTTTCAAAAATTGTTCTAGTATTCATGTAATCGATTTCAATTACTTATTAGAAATTGTGAGAGTCTTTATCTCACAATTTTAAGTAGATTGACGAATAATCAATTCAATGGGAAGCTCATAATACTCATCAAGTGATTCGACATTATTTAACTTTTCAATGATGATTTCTACTGCTTTTTCTCCTAACTGATCGACCGGCTGCTTAATGGTTGTTAGTTTTGGACTTACGACCCGTGCGATCGGCTGGTCATCAAACCCCATAATGGCAAGGTCATCTGGAATCCGGATCCCGTGGGCACTCGCTTCTGCAATCATTCCACTGGCAACTTCATCACTACCGGTAAACACAGCTGTTGGTCTTTCTTTCATCTCTAAAATTTTCCGGAGTAATTGCTGTCCATCTTCAATGCTGTGCTGGTTGATGAAAACCCAATTCGGGTTAATCAAAATACCTGCTTCTTCCAAGGCTTTTTGATAGCCTTGATTGCGCTCTTTGCCTTTCCCTTCTTTCTTAAAGAATCCCCCTGTACAATAGGCAATTCTCCTGTGTCCTCTTTCAATTAAGTGTTTTATGCCATCGTAAGTCCCTTTGTATTGGTTAAGACGGACTGTTGGGACTTTTGATTTGTCGATATACACGTTACAAAGCACAATCGGCCCGTGCTTTATAAACGATTTGACTTTAGACCACTGGTTTTCAACAGCCGTCATAATAACTCCATCCACTTGTTTTGTTTTAAGCAAATTTAGAAACGCCAGCTCTTTTTTTGGATCCTCATTACTTTGGAAAATCAACACTTGATAGCCTTTTTCATAAGCTGCTTCTTCAATGGCATCTACCAAGTAGGAAAAGAAAGGATTGGTTATCTTCGGGACTATAACTCCAATTGTTGTAGTTAGCTGCCCCCTTAGCCTGCGGGCAGAAAGGTTGGGGTGATATTCTAGCTCTTCCATTGCTTTTAAAACGAGGGCCTTTTTTTCTTCGGATACATATCCTTTATTATTAATAACACGAGATACTGTAGTTTTTGATATTCCTGATAATTGAGCCACGTCTTTTATCGTCGGCATTCTTTTCATCCCTTTGTATTGCAATTTGTGGAACCGATTTCACATATTGTACCCTACAAAGAAGTTCTGTTTCAATATTTATTCTTGGATTAATCTTTTTGAATGGTCCCTAATATTGATCAGTATTTAGTTTGTAAGGAGGATATACTCTCCTTTAAAGAGATGAATTATCGTTTCGTAAAAGTGTACTTATGTAGAAGATTGGCTTATATGCAGAGGTTTAGGGAACGAGAGCGTAAAATATTTTGTGTAAATGAGTAAATAGAAAAAGGAAGACCTTTTCTTGTAGAATTGAATCACCACAAC